>CAZLIW010000014.1:0-6849 GCA_964559325.1 uncultured Halanaerobium sp.
TATTAAAATTTTAATAAATTCCTCAAGATATTCTCTATCTACTTCATTAAATCGTCCTGTTACAGGACTATCTATATCAAGAACAGCTATAACTTCTCCAGCAGCTATAACCGGCACAACAATTTCTGACTGAGAAGCTGCATCACAGGCAATATGACCGGGAAATTTATGAACATTTTCAACTACAATACTTTCTTTTTTCTGATAGGCATTACCACAGACTCCACTACCTGCTTCTATACGCACACAGGCAGGTTTACCCTGAAAAGGCCCCAGAATAAGCTCACCATTTTTCCATATATAATAACCGGCCCAGTTTATATTATCAAGAAATTCAAACAGCAGTGCTGAACTGTTGGCCAGATTGGCAAGCCAGTCACCTTCCACTTCTATCAGTGATTTTAAAGTTTTATTTAATTCCTTCATATTTTCTCTTTTTTTATTATTCATTGTTATCCTCCTCGTAGTGCTTTTTACATTGTGCTTTTTCTGAAAATATTTAAAAAATCTCATTAAAACTTAATAAGTACCTTTATCAGATGCAGTAAAGTTAAATGAGAAGTTTCATATTGTTATTAAAAATGGAACAAGAATCGGTACCAATGCTGTAAGTACTACTCCACTTATAAAAGCCGGTATAACAACAGCTTCTCCTCCAGATCTCTTTACAAGTGGTAAAGTGACATCCATAGTGGTAGCCCCACCAGGAGCAATTGTTGCCATTCTGCCAAAATATTTTGCCACAAAAGGAAGTATTAAAACAGTAATCAGTTCTCTAAATACATTGGTCAGAAATGCAACAGAGCCAAGCTGTGCACTGTGTAATTCTGAAAGCAGTACACCTGACAAACTGTACCAGCCAAAACCTGCACCAACTGCCGCCGCCTGATTACCTGGATAACCCATCAGCAGTCCTGTAAGTAAAGATCCAACAAGACTTCCCACAGCAATAATAACAGGTATCAAAAGAATTTGCCATCCCATTAACTTTAAATTTTTAAGAACCTCTCTGCTGGCCCCTATATCAATTCCCACACCAAACAGAAGTACAGCCAGAGAATAATTTGTGATCGGGTCTATTAAAACATAAAAAGATTCCGGCAGCCAGAAATATCCGGCAAAAATCCCTATAATAACTGAAGAAAATATTATTAATGTCATGCTGCCATCAGCACTTCTTTCAATAGTTTCTTCTTTTCCACTGAGCAAAAAACTGTCAAAATTTAATTTTTTACTAAACAATATTAAAAACATAAGGCTAAATCCGATACTGGCAGCTGCAAATATAAATGACTGAAAACCTATTCTGCCGAGCTGACGAAAAATTTCATCATTGCTGCCCAGATTAGTTCCCATAGAAACAAGAAGTATAATAAGGCCCAAATTACTGATTTGATCTGAAATTTTTATTAAAAAATTATCTTCTCCGATCCTAAAACCGATAAATATTCCGCTCAAAAGAAAAGCTACAATCAAATAAAAATCCAACTTACTCACCCTTCAATATAATTTTTTTCCACATATTTTGAAGTCATTGCCTGCAGAACAGCACTGTAATTCATCTTAAAAGAAACTATATCTCCAATTTTAATTTCTTTTTCTGCATCTGTCAAATCCAGTATAAGGTGGTCACTGCTAGCTCCCAGCACTTCAGCCCCCTTAAGTTCCGGATATAACCCGGTATAATCTATATCCTGTTTACCGATGGCTGCAATTGCCCTCATACGAATACCCCTATCAGTAAATTTATTTTTTCTGCCTGAAGAATCTCTACCTGTGCTGCCTTCTGGAAGTGAGGGTTTGTTTTTTAACTCTATAATCTCAGCTTTAAGTCTAAAATTGTAGTGGTGCATAGATTTAAGTTTACGCTGGTTTGTTATATCTGTACCAAGTAAAATTCCTTCCCCAATACGCAGATTATTAATTTCTGCAAACAAATTGTTCTTTCCAAATAATTTAGTTGTAGCAGTATTACCGGCAGATATCCTGCTGATTTTTATATTTAGTTCTTTTTCCACTTTATTTTTTAAATCAATTAATTTTTTAGTATTTGTTAAATCCGGTAAAATACCAGCAAAACAGCCCAAATTTGTTCCCAGTCCTTCTATGTAAATACCTTTAAGCTTTTCTATTTCTTTTAGAAAGTCAATTAATTCATGTGGCATTATTCCTTCTCTTCTGTCACCAAGATCTATCATAACTATAACTCCAATTTTTTCTCCTTTCTTTAATGCTTTTTTTGACAGATGTCGGCAGGTTTCTATTTCACTAATTAGTGTATGATCTACATATTCTATCAGCTGATCAATTTCTGACAGCATGGGAATTCTGAGCAGCACAGCTTCTTTACTGTAGCCGAGTTCTCTGAATTTTTTTATATTCTGCAGCCGAGAATCCGCTATACTATCAATATCTATCTTTAATAGTGATTTAAAAATATTTTCGTCACCAGAAAAAGCTTTGACAACAGCTGTCAGTTTTATATCTTTTTCTGCACAAATCTTTTTCATTTTTAAGTAATTTTCTTTTATCCTATTTAAATATATATCTAATCTTGGATATGACAAAATAACACCTCCCATTAAAAAGAATTTCTGCAACAACTAATTTTTTCCTGCAAATATTTTTAAATAAAACGGGGCAAAAAATTAGCCCGGCGTTAATGCCGGGCAATAAAACAACCTTGAAATTGTCTTTTTCTCCAATATTTATTTTTTTATAGATTCTAAATTATTCAATATCGATTGTGCGGGATTTAACTGATGTTTTTTCTTTTTTAGGAAGATGAACTTTCAAAATTCCATCATCATATTCTGCTTTTATCTCATCTTCATTAACATTGTCCAGATAGAAACTGCGGGAATAAGTTCCTCTTCTTCTTTCACGACGAATATAATTATCTCCTTTTTCTTCATTACTTTCTTCATTTTTTGCAGTAATTGTCAGGTAATCTTCATTTATTTCTAGATTGATATTATCTTTTTCCATACCTGGCATTTCTGCTTCAATTAAGAATTCATCATCTTTTTCTTTGACATCTGCTCTAAATCCCCGATCTGCAAAATCCATCACATCACCAAAAAAATCAGAAACAAAACGATTAAATGGATCATCCTCGCGATCGATTACATTTCTCCGATTGCGGTTCCTAAAAGGTACCAGATCAAACATAAAACCACCTCCGAAATTTTCTTTTATTTTCTATTATCATTATAATTAAATAGTCAGAGAAGGTCAAACTATTAAAAATGTTAAAAACGATGTTTAATCTTCTTTAAATTAAGTTATCTCTTAAATACTTGTTTTTTCTTACAAAAACAACTCCATTTAATTTATAAATTTTCCACGTATAAATGTTTTCTGAACTTCAAATCTCTTATTTAGAATAATTAGATCCGCAAAATAATTTTTTTCTACTCTACCAATCTGATGATCAATACCCAGTTTTTGAGCTGGATTTAAGGTTGCCATTCTGAAAATTTCAGGAATACTTAAATCAGTTATATTCATTACATTTCTTACAGCCTCATCCAGAGTAAGTACACTTCCTGCCAACTGACCATTTTTTAGCCTGGCTGCTCCCGATTTTACAAATACTACCTGCCCACCAAGATCATATTTCCCATCTTCCAGCCCCGCTGCTTCCATAGAATCTGAAACCAGAATAACTCTGTCAGCACCTTTAGATTTTATAGTAAATCTATCAACTGCTTCATGATGATGTATCAAATCAACTATCAATTCTACCGTCAAATTTGAATCCAGTGCTGCTCCTACAAGACCCGGTCGGCGGTGGTGTAACCCTGACATAGCATTGTATAGATGTGTGAAATGATCCATACCTGCCTCTCTGGCTGCCTGGAATTCTTCATAATCAGCTGCAGAATGACCGACTGCAGCAGTAATATTATTCTTCTTTAATTCCTTTATTAAGCTTAATGCTCCTTTTTTTTCTGGAGCAAGTGTAACTATCTTTATTATATCATAATAATCTCTAAGTAGTTCAGGATCGGGGTCAATAATATAGCGACTGTTCTGAGCACCAATATATTCTTCACTTATAAATGGACCTTCTACATGAGAACCTGCTATTGTTGCTCCATCAGTACCTTTATCTGCTGCCTCTCTGACGGCAGATAAGGATTTTTTTATTTGAACAGGATTCATAGTCATTGTTGTCGGCAAAAATGCAGTTACACCATATGTGGCAAGTGTTTTACTAATAGAATTTAGTGCATTATAATCAGCTTCCATAGTATCATGACCTGAAGCTCCGTGGGTATGAATATCTATAAATCCTGCTGAAAGATATGCACCTTTACCATCAATAACTTCCAGATCAGAACTATTTTCTAAAGTATATGGAGCAATCTTTGCTATTTTTTCTCCAAAAATAATTGATCCACCACAGATGATTTTATCGTTAGTTATAATATCTACATTTTTAATTAATTTTTTCCTCATTTTCCCAGCTCCTAAAGTTAACCTTTTCCTCGAGACTATACCGCGAGGTTTATAAGCAGATTTTAACTCCTATTATTCTTCCAAATCTTCCTCAATCTCTGCATATTTTTTTAATACTACTTTTACTTTTTCGTGAATTTTATCTGCCGATGTATCAAGCATTATTTCCAGTGCCTGATCTATCTCTTCAACACTATACAGATGAAATTGATTATTTTTTACTGCATCTAAAACTTCATCATTTAACATCAGATTATCTATATTTCTCTCAGGAATTACAACACCCTGACTTCCGCTCAATCCTTTTGCCTTACATACTGCAAAAAAACCTTCTATCTTTTCGTTAACTCCACCTATAGGCTGTACTATTCCCTTCTGGTTCATAGAACCTGTAATAGCGATATCCTGTCTAACAGGTATATCTGATAATGAAGAAAGAAGGGCCACAACTTCAGCACAGGTAGCACTATCACCATCAACTCCACCATAGCTCTGTTCAAATGCTATAGATGCCGTTAGACTGAGTGGATCTTCCTGTGCATACTGACCACCCAGATAACCGGTTAAAATCAATACACCCTTACTGTGAATCTGCCCACTCATTTTTACCTCACGCTCTATGTTTATAACCCCTTCTTTTCCGAGATAAGTTCTGGCTGTTATTCTGGAAGGCCGTCCAAAAGCATAATTTCCTGCCTGATAGACAGAAAGTCCGTTTATTTGACCAATTTCACGCCCACTTACATCTACAAACAGTATATCTCTGTCTATTCTTTCCTGTACTTTTTCCTCAAGCAGGTTGGAACGCTTTTCTTTTTCTTCTATTGCTTTTAAGACAAACTTATCTGTTACCTCTCTGGAATTGCTTCTTTTTGCCCATGCATCAGCCTCATAAAGAATATCTATCAGCTCATTAAATTTAGTCGACAATTTTTGTCTATCACCGGTTAGCCGAGAACTAAAATCAACCATTTTTGCCACAGCTGAAGCTGTAAATGGTTTTAGAGCATCTCTATCAATAATTGTAGAAATGAAAGCAGAAAATCTATCTATGTTATCTGAATTTCTATCCATTTCAGTATCAAAATCTGCTTTAATTTTAAAAAGCTCTGAAAATTCTTCATCGTGATTATATAATAAATAATAAATATATGGCGAACCGATCATTATTATTTTTAAATCCAGCTCTACAGCTTCCGGTTTAAGTGTGATAATGGGTACACTTCTATACTGCTCACCAATATTTTCTACTGTAATTTCTCCATTAATAAGACTTCTTTTTAAAGTCTCCCAGGAAAATGAATTTGTAAGCAGATCAAGTGCATGTACAATTAGAAACCCTCCATTAGCTCTGTGCAGTGAACCACTTTTTATCATTGTAAAATCTGTCGTAATCGTACCGAATTGACTTTTTCCTTCTATTTTACCAAATAAGTTATAATAAGTTGGATTTGTTTCATAAACAACAGGAGCACCTTCTGTATCACTGTGATTAACAAACAAATTTATATGATAGCGTTTAAAAAAACTGCCATCTTCATCCATTTCAAAAGGAAACATCTGCTTCTGATTATCATCACTGCTGCGGAAACGGTTAATATTTTCCACAATATCATCCTGAACTTTCTGCAGATAATTAATTATTTCTGTAATATCACCATATTTATCCTGCAAATGACAGATAATTGGCTGTACGACAGAAATGCCTATTTTCTTTTCCAGACTCCCCAGCTCTTCCTGTGCTTCTTCTTTAATAGATCTTACCTGGCGCATAATCTGAGATATTTCTGTCTGAATCTCCTGACTTTCTGCTCTAATTTTACTTTTTTCTTCTTCAGACAGCTGCTGATAATCTTCACGCGAAAGAGGTTCTCCATCTTCGTCTAATGGGACAGGAACAAGACCCTGTGGTGTATTCTGCAGAAGAAATCCCCGCTCCTTTACTTCCTTTTCAAATTTTTCCATCAATTTATTTGATTTCGGCTGATACTGATTTATTATTTCTTTTCTCTCTTCATCATATTCTTCGCCTTCAAAAACACGCGGTATCTCTTCTTTAAGTTCTTCTATTATTTTTTCCATATCATTTTTTAAAGAAGATCCCATACCTGCAGGTACATACATTACTCTTGGCTTTTCGTGTTCCGAAAAATTAAAAACATAAAGAATATCTTTTGGGCATTCCATCTTTTCTGATTTTTCTTCTGTCATTTTTTCAGCATAAGTTGACTTTCCTGTACCGGACTGTCCTACCATAAAAATATTATAGCCTGTCTTTTTTACATGCATACCAAAATCAACTGCTCTGGCAGCCCTATCCTGTCCTATTATCTCTCCCTCCATAGAATCAAGTTCACCGGTATTCTTAAAAGAAAAATTTTCTGA
>CAZLIW010000014.1:6859-16433 GCA_964559325.1 uncultured Halanaerobium sp.
CCTTTACTTTAAACACCTCATTAATACCATCTAAGTTTTCTGAATCATATTTAAATTCAAGTTTTTCGTTTGCTATTTTATATTTATACATATAATATTCCCCCTCTGCTGTTTAATTCTCTTAAACAAAGCTTCTTACATTAAAAGCAGGTAAACACGGCTCATCTACATTCTCAAAGTTTAGTCCTTAATGATTATTTCTGTAAATCTTCTCCTTATCCTGCTTGATATAATTATCATAATAAGGTAAAATATAATTAGAGATTGTTATATTTTTTACAAACTATTAATTAAGGAGAATCTGTAATGGGAAAACCAACTGAAAAAATACCCGAAATTATTATCAGCAGACTGCCTTTATATTATAAACACCTTAAAAAGCTCCAGGATTCCAGCAAAGAATATATATCTTCAGAAGAACTATCAAAACTCACCGGGCTCAGCAGTTCTTTAATCAGAAAGGATCTAAGTTATTTTGGCACATTTGGTCGTAAAAGTTATGGATATGATGTTTACTGTCTATTTCAACAGATAAGCATTATAATGGGATTTAATTACATAAAAAAAATTATAATCGTTGGTGCAGGTCATCTGGGCCAGGCACTGGCTTACAACCGAGGTTATGAAGAAAGAGGTTATAAACTTACTGCAATTTTTGATAAAAATCCAAAATTAATTGATCTATATATTAATGAAGTGAAAATCCAGCCGATCGAAAATTTAGAAAAAGTTATTAAAGAGAAAAAAGTTACTATTGCAGCACTTACAGTTCCAGAAGGAGCTGCACAAAATATAACCGACCGCCTTGTAGCGGCCGGAATTAAAGGCATATGGGATTTTACAGAAACACCTCTTAAGGTTCCAGATAATGTATTCTTACATGAACAGCATATTAATCAAGGTCTCTGCAAATTATCCTGTTTTTTAAATCAGGAAATCAGTGACCCCCGCAAAAAAAATCTGAAGTGCTGGCAGAAATAAATTTCCCACTTCCTTTTTCAGCTGTTATATTTTTAGCAAATATTATTTGACCTCTTCTTAATGTCATATATACAGAACCTTTTACCTCAAAATTTTTATATGGACTATAATCAGCTGCAGAGTGAAGATTTTCTGCAGTTAATTTTATGTTTTTTTCTGGATCAAAAACTGTTATATCAGCATCTGTTCCTTCCTGCAGTGATCCTTTTTGAGGATATAAACCAAAAATTCTGGCAGGATTGTAAGCAAGCATTTTTATCATTTCATTTAAAGAAATCTTCCCACTTCTAACTCCAAAATGATGTATCAGGGCCAGCAAAGTTTCTGTACCCGGTATGCCGGGTAGAATATCAAGAGCTGACTCAGAACAAAGTTTTTGACTGCAGGTAAATGAACAGTGATCTGTGGCAATTACCTGAAAATTACCTCCTGCTGCACCATTCCAAAGTATTTCATTATCATATTTTGTTCTCAGTGGAGGAGTCATTAAATAAAGCTGTGCTTTCTCCTGACGAAGATAAGATTGATCTAACAGTAGATAGTGCGGTGCAGTCTCTGCTATAATTTCCGCACCTTTTTCCCGCAGATTTTTAATTTCTTTTAGTCCATATTCGGAAGAAACATGAACTATATATAGGGGAATATCTGCCCTTAATGCTTCCCCACCCATATCTTTAACTGCCAGTCCTTCTGCTGCTGCAGGTCTAATGGAAGGATGCATATCAGCAGATATTAAATTATGCTTTAAAAAAATTTTTTCTAAATCCTCAATAAGCTTATCTTCTTCAGCATGTACAGTGGGAAGCAGTTTGAGCTCTTTCAGCCTCCTCAATACATCAGCCCACCTGCTGCGTTCTATCATATAGCCTTCTCTTCTATATGTGGTAAATAACTTAACACTTGCAATCCCAATTTCTTTTAAAATTTTTAATTTCTCAGATATTTCATCATTAAAATCTTCTATTACCTGGTGAAAATTATAGTCGATAATAGAATCTGCTGCTTCCAGACATCTTTTTTCAAAAGCACCTTTAAAATCAGCATCTGAAGGAAAATCGATATAATCAATTACAGTTGTTACCCCACCTGCTGCTGCAGACATACTACCTGAATAAAAATCATCTGCAGTAACTGTATTTCTGGATTTTAAATAATAATGTGTGTGTGCATCTATAATACCGGGAAATATATATTTACCATTCAGATCTATATTTTTTAAATTTTCGGACTTCTCTACTTGAGAAAAGCTGCCGGGTTTTCTTATAGAAGCAATCTTTTCTCCTTTTATAAGCACATCAGCTTTTTCAGATCTTTTTTCATCTATCAGCAGAGCATTTTTTAAAAGTAATTTTTGCATAGAAAAACCACTCCTCTTTTTTATTAGTTCTTCATTACAAGCTGATAATCCTGCTCTGAACTGTAATAATTATCATCATCCTGATAATACAGACTTTTAACCGATCCACTGTACTTTACAGAACCTTTTTTAAGTACAGTTATTTTTTCGGCCAGATTCCTTATCTGTTTTTTGTCATGTGTTACCATAACCACTGTCATTTCATCTGTCACCAGTTCTTCAAAATGTGAATTAAAAAATTCAATACTTTCTTCATCAAGACTGGTAGTTGGTTCATCCACAAAGAGAATTTCCGGTCCAGTTATTAATGCTCTTGCAATAGATACTTTCTGCTTTTCGCCTCCCGAAAGAGTTGCCGCCGATTGTTCGAGCAACTCTTCTATTTCAAGTTTTTTAGCTATTTCTTTCGTTTTTTTGAGATATTGATTTTTCTTTACACCACGCAGCCTGAGCGGCATACTTATATTATAAATTACACTCCCTCTGTAAAGATATGGATCCTGCCAGATAACAGAAAATTTTCTTCTGAGCTTAACTTTATCAGTTTTCCGGCCAATAATCTGATTTTTATATATCAGATCACCATTAAAATCGTCATCTACAAGACACAATATATTCAATAATGTTGTTTTCCCGCTTCCATTATGGCCAACAATAAAATTGAACTTACTTTCATAAACATTAAACTCCTGCAGGTTCAGTATATTTTTCCTCTTTATATTTTTTTCTATATTTAAAGCCTTTAGAATAATTTTATCGCTGTTCATATTTTTCTCCCTCCTGCAGAGAATATACACCAATATTGACTATAAAAGCCAAAAGTAGTAGTATCAGACCCAGTGCAAGACCAAATCCAAAACGCCCTTTATTTGTTTCAAGTGCCATTGCGGTAGTAATCGTTCTGGTAACTCCTTTAATATTTCCACCCAGCATCATAGAAATACCAACCTCACCTAATACACGTCCAAAACCTGTAATAACAGCTCCCATAATTCCATAGCGGGCTTCCAGTATTAAAAGTTTAAACTGCTGAATCTTTGTTGCTCCAAGAGAGCGAGCTGTTTTGTAGAGCTTTTCATCAAGTGAATAAATTGCGTTTCTTATTAAAGCAGTTACCAGTGGAACAATTAAAATTATCTGACCAATAATAATACCTCTAAAAGAAAATAACATCTCATATTCTCCCATAATTCCTCTTCTAGAAATAAGAGAATAAACAAATATGCCCACAACTACAGTCGGCAGGCCCAGAAGAGTGTTTAATATTATATTTACTATTTTTTTACCTCCAAAATCAGTCCTGCTGATAAATATACCGGCAGGTATTCCTATAATAGAGGCAAAGAAAGTCGATGTAATAGAAAGTCGCAATGATGTTGAAACAACATTGAAAAGTTCTCTATCAAATCCAATTATTAAATACCATGCTTCCTGAAGTGCTTCAATTATATAGTTCAATCTCTCTTCACCTCTATACATAGATTATCTAACTAATAACATACTATATTGTTTATGGAAAAAATATTTTTAATTAAAATTTTCCGGTGTTACTGCAGATGGATTAAACAGTCTTTCACCATATTTAGTATAATTATAAATCATCTGTTGACCTTCCTGAGAAGTTATATATCCCACTAAAGCCATTGCTTTCTGATAATTAACATGTGTGTGATAGGCTGGATTTACAGGAATTATTCCATATGGGTTAAATAGCAGTGAATCCCCACTTACCAGTAATTCAAGTTCTATATCTCCACTGTAGGCCAAAAATGTACCTCTATCAGCCAGAATATATCCTTCTTTTTCATTGGCTACATTTATGCTTGCACCCATCCCCTGTCCTGTTTCCATATACCAGCCACCAGATAGTTCAGCTGACGCTTTTTCCCATAAGCTTAACTCTTTTTTGTGTGTTCCTGAGTCATCACCACGAGAAATAAAATTACTTTCCGAGTCAGCAATTTTTTCCAGTGCTGATACAGCTGATTCCATACCTTTTACACCAGCAGGATCATCTGCAGGACCTAAAATAACAAAATCATTATACATAACATCTCTTCTGTTAACACCATAACCAGCTTCTACAAAAGCATCTTCTGCTGTTTTTGCATGTACAAGTATAATATCTGCATCTCCATTTTCTGCAAGACTGATTGCTTTACCTGTACCAACTGCAACAACATCAACTCTAACATCAAATTTTTCTTCAAATGCAGGCAGTATTTCATCAAGAAGTCCGGAATTGTCCGTACTTGTTGTTGTCGCCAGAAGTAATCTCTCCTGGGCCAACGCCATACCACTAAACGTAAGAGCAATCATTAAAGTAATTAATAAAATTGATAATTTTTTATTCATATTAACCCTCCCTGTATATTCTGAATATTGCTAAAAATATAAGTAACATAAGCAATAAAAAAACTTCCGTGTAAATAATTTACCGGAAGGTAGAGGGTGGGTCAGCACCATTAAATCTGGACACAATTATCTCTCCTTTCCAATCCGGGAGGTCAGGATGTTTCCTTCCTGGCCCTATCGGTGTTTTCTCCATAGATACATATCTTTAGGATAGAAACACTCGGAGTTATGTGATTTTTATTACATAATTATTTTACCTAATTTTTTATGCAATGTCAAATAAAAACCGGAGCCTCACAGCTCCGGTAAATAAAACATCATTTTACAATTGACTCTTTTTTAATAACCACCATTCATGTAATAATCAACTAAAGCTTTGCTCTTAAGATTATCATATCCTCTGGCGTCAACTTCTTTTGTCCTAACATCATTTTGAGTTTGCTTGTGCTTAAAAATTGTCATTTTAAATGCCCCTCCCTTTAATTTTGGATTTTGGTAAGGGAACATTCTCGCTGCACGTCTACTTTGTTCCGTTTTAGTAAACAAACCAACCTTATAAACAAACTAAGCTACTCTCTCTGTCGGTTCAAATTCATTTTACTATATGAATTTTAGTTTAACAAGAAAATATATTGAAATTTTTTATAAAAAATAAGCGCTTTTTAGTATAATTTACACAATTTTTTTAAATTATCAGTTTAACTAATTAAATTTTATCTTATTCGATTTTTTAAACAATTATGATATACTTGATAATATAGAAAAAAAATAAAAAGCAGGTGAAAATTAATATGAAAAAGAAAAAATTCATTAATTATATTAATGCTGCCGCTCTTGTTTTAACTATTGCTGTTAATTTTCTGGCCAACTATCTTCCTATAAATAATTTAAAGACCGGTGAGGTTTCTCAATTATATCAAAATCCTTTTACACCGGCCGGATATACTTTTACTATCTGGGGAGTTATCTATCTACTTCTTATCATTTTTATAATATTTCAATTCAGGGGAAAAGATAAAATTAATGATTATTTTTCTACTGGCCCCTATTTTGTGCTGGCATCAGCAGCAAATATATGCTGGATATTTGCCTGGCATTATAAAAAAATATATCTTTCTTTTATTTTTATTATAATATTACTTCTTTCACTGTTTAAACTGTTTATCCGTACTTATGAGTATAAAAACTATTCTGTGATGGAATATATTTCTATAAAACTTCCTTTTAGTGTTTATACAGCCTGGGCCAGCATCGCCTCTATTGCAAATCTTATGGTCCTGCTCAAATATATAAACAGCAGCTGGCCGAACAGCTTTTTCCTCTTCTCAGCATTAGCAGGAATCCTAACAGGATTATATATTACAATCAAAATAATGCAAAAATATCACAGCAAAGCCTTTGCTCTTGTTGTAATCTGGGCCTTTTCTGGCATTATTTCCGCACAAATTGAACTAACCAACCCTGCTCTGATAATCATAATAACAGCACTGATTTCAATCACTGTAATAACTATTACCATAATAAATGATATCTCTTTCAAATAATATTACTTTTTTTGGACAATTCCACTGCCGTCAAGCTGAAAATATTCTGTTCCCGCACATGTTCTGCACAAAATCATATCGTCATTTTGTACCGATTTTGAAGCCATAATTTTTTCTCCACATTTTTCACAAAATTGATCATCAAAAATTGGTGCATATTCTGGAATATCTATTTCTATATTCTGATAAATTTTAAAAATATCTTCTGCTTCCTTCTCTATTATTTCAAAAGCTATATTTTTCCACACTTCTTTCAGCTTTTCTGCTTCACTGGCTGTACCTTCTCTGCAGGCAATTACCTTATTGAAAAGTTCTTTTGCCTCCGGATAATTATCCTTAATAAAATCTTTCTCATCACGTAAAATATATCTAACATTACCACCATTTCTTTTTACAAATGTAACAGCAGTTTTACCCAGATCCCTGTATATAAGACCATTATTCCCAAAAGTTGAACCACTGATATACTGGATTCCGTCACTAAAACAGCTGTTGGTCTCAACTACTGCCAGCATCTCTTCCATACCATCATTTGTTACATCTAATTTTCTCACCCCATCAACAGCTGCCAGAACTCCTAAAGCAAGATAGGGACAGAAATGTCCGTGAAATTCCCCCGCTTTAAGCAGCAGCTCATTCATATTTTTATATTTAATCATCTTATCAATTTCATAGCGAGGATTTTCTTTCTGCATAGATAATGCTGGTGTATCCATAAATGGTGTATAGGGCTTGATATCTATTATAGGTGTCATATCTATTGCATCAAGACCATAAACATGTACTTTATTGTCTTCTATTTTTAATATCTCTACTGTAGTCATTCCTATTGGATTGGGTCTGCGCGGACTTCGAGAAGCAAAAACACCTCGTTTGGGTCCCATTCTTCTTCTGCTAACCAGATCAAAACCTTCTGACTTATGCAGATAAAATAAAATCTGTATATAGTCATACTCATCCAGCTTTTTAAGCCCCTGTTTATACTCATCTTTTACTTCAATTATACTCCTGCTTTTCTTCATTTCATCAGGTCCAACTGGTTTTTTATATTTACTTTTTACATATCCTATCTCTTTTAATTCCATAAAATCACACCCTTTGTTAGTATTAGTATTGTCTCCTGACCTGTATTTAAAACTGTACTTTTAAAATAATCTGTTAATTTGACACTCCACGGGACAAGCCCACGTGGATTCCTTATTCATAGAACCCAGCCTTTTTACAGTTAATCTTACAAATCCTTTATTTAAAGCAAATAGATAAATTTGTGTTAGCACATTGAGTACGTCTCACTGATCCTTCATTTTATTGCGCTATAAATTTAATGAATTGGATAAATTTAAAAACTATTATATTATCCTTTATCTCAAACACAGATTGTATCTTCAGGTATTATTATCATATTGCCATTGTGTTTTTTTAAACTAACCTCCACCCCATATACCTCTCTAATATTTGCTGCTGTTAAAATATCTTTTCCACCAGAGGCAAATACTTTACCACCTTTTAGCATAATTATTTTATCACTATATCTGCTGACAAGAGATAAATCGTGCATTGTAATTACTGCTGAAATACCTTTTTTAGTCTGTTCTTTTACCAGTTTAAAAATTTCCAGTTGATGTCTTAAATCAAGATTGTTTGTAGGCTCATCAAGCATTATAATTTTAGGTTTTTGTGCCATCATCCTGGCAATAAAAACTTTCTGCTGCTGACCACCACTTAAATTATTAATATTTTTAAAAGCAATTTTTGAGAGACCAAGTTCTGAAATCAGAGAAGCAGTTATTTTTTTATCTTCCTTATCAACCTTCCATTTACTGTGGGGTTTCCGACCCATCAAAATGGTTTCAAAAACATTTAGAGGAAAATTATGTTTCTCCTTCTGGGGAAGATATGCTATCATACGGGCCAGCTCTTCTCTACTGTAAGAATTAATATCTCTATCAAAAAGATTAATATTTCCTTTATTGGGTTTAAGATAGCTGTTAATACATTTTAATATTGTACTTTTGCCGGATCCATTGGGTCCAATTAAAGTTAAAAGCTCTCCTTTATTGAGTCCAAAATTTATATCTTTGAGCACTTTTTCTTTATTATATTTAAAATCTAGCTCTTTAATATTTAGAATCACCAGTACTGCCTCCCTTTAATAACAAGATAAATAAAAAGTGGTGCACCTAAAAAAGAAGTGAGTACACCAACAGGTAAAATTATTGGGGCAAATGCAGTTCTGGAAAGATTATCTGCCAGAATAAGCAGCAGACCTCCTGCAAGTGCAGAGTTGATAAGATGAAAACGTTCATTTGATTGCGATATTTTCCTTATTATATGTGGTGTTACAAGACCAATAAATCCTATAATACCTACAAATGAAATTATAACTGCTGTTAATAAAGAAGCTGCAAACATACCATACAGCCTAATTTTCTCAGTATCTATACCCAGACTTACAGCAAGTTCATCTCCAGCATTTAATATGCTGAAATCCCAGCTCTGATAAATAAAATAAATAAATATTAAAATAAAGCTCAAAGTTATAATAAAAATTTGAGTCCAGCTGGTCCTACCCGGATCTCCAAAAGTCCAGTAAACAACAGAAGCCAGTTCCAGATCATCAGCAAAAAACTGCAGAGCTGTTGTTCCAGCAGTAAAAAGTGAGGAAAGAGCTATCCCGGCCAGCACCATTGTTTCCGGTGAAGAAGATTTTTTTCTGGCCAGAAAAATAACTATAAAAATAGCAATTTGCGAGAATATAAATGCAGAAATAGCAGGTATATAAATTTCACTCAAAACTCTATCAGCAAAACTGCCGCTGAAATCCAGCACTATTATTGCAAAAGCAGCTCCAAAAGCAGCAGCATGCGAAATCCCAAGTGTAAAAGGAGAGCCGAGTGGATTTTTTAGAATGCTCTGCATAACCGCACCAGAAACTGCCAGCCCCATTCCTGCCAGAAGAGAAGTTAAAATCCTCGGAAGACGTATATTCCAGACAATATTATATATCATTCCATCTTTCTGCTGTAAAGCTGCTTTTATTAATTCTCCAGCATCAATATCAGCGGCTCCAGAAACAAGGCTATAAAATACTGTAATAATTATTAAAACAGCCAGTACAGATGTAAGCAAATATACTTTTTTGTTCTTTTTTTCGTAATCTGCTATAATTTCAAGATTATTATTCATCAATTACCCTCTTTATTAAAAATTTAATTTTCCAAAGCCTCCAAAAATATCGGCCATATCTTTATATACTTCTTCCCCTACAAAAAATCTGTATATCTCATCTGCTTTTTTATCTACTTTAATATCCTTAAAACTATCAGGATACATTTTT
>CAZLIW010000015.1:0-16422 GCA_964559325.1 uncultured Halanaerobium sp.
AGTTATCTTAGTTTTAATTTTTATCAAAAATGTTGAAATGAAATTTTTTTAAATCTTGCTTTTAATGTAATGTGAGGAGTCACAAGATTATTAGAAATGATATAGCGGTTAGGAGAAATATTATGCAGAATTTTTTGAGCCGGATAATGAGATTGTTTTTTGGATTGTTTATTTATTCTTTTGGGATTGTGCTTACTATCAAAGCAGATATAGGATTTGCCCCCTGGGAGGTATTTCACAAAGGAGTTGCCAGTATATCAGGATTTACAATCGGACAAATTTCTATTATTACCGGATTTTTTATCTGTGCAGCAGTATATTTAATGGGAGAAAAACTTGGTATAGCTACAGTATTAAATATGGCTTTTATAGGAATATTTATGGATATTATTCTGGCAGCTGATTTTATACCTCGAATGGATTCCTTTATATCAGGATTTTTAATGCTTTTTTTAGGTCTTTTTACTATTGCAGCTGCTTCTTATTTTTACATGTCTTCCAGCTTTGGGGCAGGTCCAAGAGACAGCCTGATGGTTGCTCTGGAAAAAAAGACAGGTTTAACTTCAGGTATCTGTAAAGCTATAATAGAAGGTAGTGCTGTTCTGGCTGGCTGGATGCTGGGTGGTCCTGTGGGACTTGGTACAGTAATTGCTGCTTTTGGAATCGGATTTTGTATAGAAATTGTTTTTAGGCTGCTTAAATTTGAGCCTTCTAAAATTGAACATGAGACTTTTAATAAAACTTTTTCTAAATTAAATCTCTCAAAAAATTGACAAGTTCTGGACACCTGTGGTATACTTTTATAGGAAAATAAAGAAGAAACACCTGTTTCTCACCAGTGAATCTGGTTAATAGGCAGCAGAACAGCAGATTTTATTCCCTGCGGAATAACTATCTCCTGTTTTGAAAGATATTTTAAATTTGGAGCAGAAAACCTGAATTTAAAATGTTAATTTGCTGACTATTTACAGCGGGTGTTTTAAACACTCGTATTTTTTATTTTATTTAAGTTTTTTCAAAATACTTAGGAGGTGCGTAAATATCGTTAATGATTTAAAGGTAAACAATCAAATCAGGGCAAAGAAGGTTCGTTTGATCGATCAAGAAGGTGAACAGATTGGTATTAAGTCTATAAATGAGGCACTTGATATTTCTGTAGAAAGAGGTCTTGACCTGGTTGAAGTTGCTCCACAGGCAAATCCACCTGTATGTAGGGTTATGGATTATGGAAAATATAAGTATGAACAGGCTAAGAAAGAAAAAGAAGCCAAGAAAAACCAGAATGTAATGAATGTAAAAGAAGTTCAAATGGGTGTAAAAATCGAGGATCATGACTTTAATGTTAAATTAAAGCAGGCCCGCAGATTTCTAAATAATAAGGACAAAGTTAAGGTGAGAATCAGATTTAGAGGTAGAGAAATGATGCATAAGGAACTTGGCTATGATCTGATGGATCGCCTCATTGAAGAAACAGAAGATATTGGACAGGTAGAAAGTAAGCCTAAAATGGAAGGTAGGAATATGATGATGTTCCTAACTCCTAAAAGTGAAAAACAGTAGATATAAATACAGCCATTATTTTAATTGGAAAAGGGAGGTTAAATAATGCCAAAGCTTAAAACTCATAAGGGTATTGCTAAGAGAGTTAAGACAACTGCAAATGGCAAATTAAAGCGCCACAAAGGTTTTCACAGTCATATTTTAACCAAAAAATCTGGAAGTAGAAAGCGGAAGCTCCGCAAAGCTACTCTAATAGATAAAACATATCAAAAAAGATATAAAAGATTACTACCATATAAATAAAAAGATATAATCTGGAAGGAGTGTTAAAGATGCCGCGAATTAAAAGAGGTAATAAAGCAAGAAACCGCAGAAAAAAAGTACTCAAGCTTGCAAAAGGATATTTTGGTTCCAGAAGTAAGCTTTATCGTCCTGCAAATCAGGCAGTAATGAAGTCACTTCATTATGCATATAGAGATAGAAGAAACAAAAAGCGTAACTTTAGAAGACTGTGGATTACCAGAATAAATGCAGCAGCAAGAAAAGAAGGACTTTCCTACAGCCGCTTTATCAATGGATTAAAGCAGGCAGATGTTGAGATTGACAGAAAAATGCTTGCAGATCTGGCAGTCAATGACGAAAATGCATTCAGTGACCTTGTTTCTGCTGCAAAAAATGAGCTGGGTATGTAGTTATTATGAATAAAATAAGCAGCCCCAACAACAGTAAAATTAAATATTTAAATAAGCTTTACCGGAGCAGAACCAGAAAAAAAGAAGGATGTTTTGTTCTGGAAGGTAAAAGACTTATTGAGGCTGCAGCAGCAGGAGGAGCGGATTTCGAAGAAATATTTGTTACTCCTGCTTTTTTCCAGCAGAAAGAAAATAAAAATTTGCTGGATATGCTTCAAAAAAAAGCAGTTTTGAATATAGTTGATGAATATATTTTTAATCAGAGTGCTGATACTGTTAATCCTCAGGGAATAATGACAGTAGTTAATGAAGCAGAATATGACGAAAGCTCATTTTTAAAAAATGGAAAAAGAATACTGATGCTGGATAGAATACAGGATCCCGGCAATATGGGAACAATTATCAGGACAGCAGCAGCCTCAGGTTTTGACGGCATAATAGCTGCTAAAGGTTCAGTAGATATATATAATCAAAAAGTTCTGCGGGCTACAATGGGGGCTATTTTTTCTCTGCCTATCTGGCAGAAGGTTTCCAGAAAAAAAATAATTAATATTTTAAAATCTAAGACAGATGAATTCGAAATTATTGCTACAGATTTGAATACAGAAGAATATTACTTTCAGCACAGCTATGGGGATAAAGTAATTGTTTTAATAGGAAATGAAGCAAACGGACTTGATGAAGATTATCTAGAACTTGCTTCTGCAGAGGTAAAAATTCCACTTGCTGCCGGTATTGAATCCTTGAATGCAGCTGTTGCAGCAGCTATATTGTGCTATGAAATTGCAAAAAATGATTATATAATCTGAAAATTAGCAGACCAGTTACTTGTCAACAATGTACCGGTTATGATATAATTATATAAAGTTTTAGCAATTCCTGAAAGGGAGTGGTCTTTGTGGGTTTAAACGCGAAATTATTCTGGAGAATTTTTGAGGAGACCGGTTCTGTTGATGCTTATTTGGCCTATAAACAGTTTTTTGTTTTTAGTAGAGCTTAAAATTTAGATTGAGAATGCAAATTTTTATCTGAATTTAGAAATGAATTCAGCAGTTTTTTTTACATAAAAATAAATCAACAGCACTGAAGGAGAGAGTAGTTATTTTGCTTCTTTAATAGGGAACAGCTGTCAGAGACTGAAAACAGCTGTATTGAAACTAATAATGAAATTCACTCTGGAGCTGAAGGCTGAACAATTAAGTAGGCTGATCCGGAAACTGACGCCATGAAGACATAGTTTTCGTTAACAAAGTAAAGTGATTTCACCATATTGGTGGAATAATCAGGGTGGTAACACGGTAATCTCGTCCCTTATTGGGCGGGATTTTTTTTATTACTGACAAAATTTCAATATTTTATGGAGGTGTTTGGTTTGGATCTATTAAAAGATCTTAAAGAAATTGAAAAAAAAGCAGAAGAAGAATTAAACGAGATTAAAAATCTGGATATGCTGGAAGAAATGCGCATTAAATATCTGGGTAAAAAAGGTGTTGTACAGTCGATTTTCAATCAGATGGGTAAAATCGATGCTGATCAGCGTCCTGCTGTAGGTAAAAATACCAACAAACTCAAACAGAAGATAGAAAAATGGCTGAGTGAACATAAAAAAAGGCTGGAAAAAGAAGCAGCAGAAGAGAGATTCAAAAATGAAAAAATAGATGTCACACTGCCGGGAAAAGAGATAAAGACAGGAACAACACATCCTCTTACTTTAATAACAGAAGAGCTGGAGGAAATTTTTATTGGTCTTGGATTTAGTATTGCAGAAGGACCGGAAGTAGAGAGTGAGTACTATAATTTTGAAGCACTTAATATTCCGGAACACCATCCGGCAAGAGATCTTCAGGATACACTCTACATAGATGATAATTATCTGCTCAGAACACATACTTCACCTGTTCAGGTGAGAACCATGGAAGCACAGGAACCACCTGTAAGGATAATTGCACCGGGTAGAGTCTACCGTTCAGATGAGCTTGATGCTTCTCATTCTCCTATATTTCATCAGGCAGAAGGACTGGTTATCGACCGAGATATTTCTTTTAGTGATCTGAAAGGAACTATAGAACTTATAGTAGAAGCCTTATTTGGAGCTGACCGTGATGTACGGTTCCGCCCCAGCTATTTTCCGTTTACAGAACCAAGCGCAGAAGTAGATGTTTCCTGTATTGTCTGTGGAGGAGAAGGCTGTCCACTTTGTTCCCGCACCGGCTGGCTTGAGATAATGGGTTCAGGAATGGTCCACCCAAATGTGCTGGAGATGTCAGGTTATGATGCCGACTACTACAGTGGTTTTGCATTTGGGGTTGGTCTGGACAGGCTGGCACTGCTGAAATATGGAATAGATGATATACGTGTGTTATATGAAAATGACAAAAGGTTCCTGCATCAATTTTAATAAATGCATTAATATAGGGTATTTACAATAAATTAAATAGAAATCAATTTATATATAAATTTAAATATAAATCAAGTTTAATATATAAGGAAGGGTGATCTGATTTGCAGATATCATATAAATGGTTAAAAGAATATGTGGATTTTAATTATACTCCGGACGAACTATCTGAAAAGTTAACCATGGCCGGACTGGAAGTTGAAGGCATGGAATATCTGGGTGAAGGTCTGGAAGATATAATAATCGGGAAAATAGAAAAAATAGAAGAACATCCCAATGCAGATAAACTGGTTGTCTGTCGGGTAAAGCTAAACAAAAAAGGTAAAATAATGACAGCTGTTACAGGTGCTCCAAATGTAGAGGAAGGTAAGATGGTACCTGCAGCTGAGGCCGGGGCGGTTCTCCCAGGTGGAATAAAGATAGAAAAATCAGACCTGCGCGGAGTTATGTCAGAAGGTATGATCTGTTCAATTGATGAACTGGGTCTGGCTGAAGAACGAGCAGATGGTATAATGATTTTATCAGATGATGCTCCTCTTGGAGGCAGTATAATTGACCACCTGAAGCTTGATGACTATGTTTTAAAACTTGACTTAACTCCAAATTATGCCCGCTGTCTGGGTATGATCGGTATAGCAAGAGAAATAAAGTCTCTTTTTACAGGTGGTGAACTACACCTGCCGGAGATAGAATTTACAGAATCAAAAGAAGAAGAAAATATAAATCAGCAGGCAGAAATTGTAATAGAAGATCCTGATCTCTGTCCAAGATATACAGGTCGGCTGGTAAAGGATGTAAAAATTAAAGAATCACCACTCTGGATGCAGCGAAAACTTAAAGCTGCGGGAATAAGATCAATTAACAATGTAGTTGATATTACCAACTATGTGCTGATGGAATATAATCAGCCTCTGCATTCATTTGATTTTGATAAAATTAAAAATGGCAAAATAATTGTACGCAGAGCCAAATCAGAAGAAGAAATATTGACACTTGATGAAGAAACAAGAATTCTGGATGATGAGATGCTGGTAATTACAGATGAAGATGGCCCACTTGCTGCAGCAGGAGTAATGGGCGGCTATGAAAGTGAAGTAACAGAAGATACCAAAAATGTATTTATTGAGTCTGCTTATTTTAATCCAATCAGCATCAGAAAAACTGCAAAAAAATTGGGACTGCACAGTGAATCATCACACCGCTTTGAAAGAGGAGTTGATATTGAAAAAGCTGTTGAAGCAAATAATAGAGCCTGCCAGCTGCTGAGAAAATATGCAGATGGTACAGTTGTACCGGGTGTAATAGATCAGTATCCACTTAAATATGAGCCGGCAGAACTGAAACTTGAAACAAAAAGAGCTAATCAGCTGTTGGGAATAGAGCTCGAAACTGCTGAAATTGCAGGAATGCTGGAAAAATTAGATTTTCCAGTTGAAGTTAAAGAAGATATAGTTAATGTAGAGGTCCCTTCTTTTAGAACAGATGTAAGTCAGTCGGCAGATCTTGTGGAAGAAATTGCAAGAGTGTACGGGTACAATAATATCCCTTCTACAAGGCCAATCAGTAAACAGCTCGGCAGGAGAACAGTAAAACAGAAGTTCAAAAAAAGAGTAGAAAAGATTCTTAAAGCCGGAGGACTGGATGAAATAATTACCTACAGTCTTCAGGACAAAAAAACTTATTCAGATTTGAAGCTGAGCAGTGATCAACAGTTTGGAAAATTTGTAAGTATTAAAAATCCTTTAAGTGCGGCTTTTGCTGTTATGAGGACTACTATTCTGGCCGGTGTAATTAATACACTTGCTGCAAATGCCAGAAAACAGACATTACAGATGGGGGTTTTTGAAATTGGTACAGCTTTCTATTATAATGGAAATAGCAGCCGTCCCAGAGAAAAGCAGCTTTTAAGTGGTGGTATTTTTGGTATAGAAGAAAATATCTGGCAGGAAAATGCTCCAGAATTCTTCCACTTAAAAGGAATACTTGAAGTTCTTTTTGATAAAATACAGCTTAAAGATTATAGATTTGTTTCTGATGACAGCAGAGAATATCTGCATCCGGGTCGGACCGCTGAAATATTCTGCGGCAGAGAGCTTCTGGGTTTTATTGGAGAGATTCATCCAAAAATTGCTGAAAAAAGTGATCTTCCAGCCGGAACAACTATTTTTGAAATCGATTTTGATAGTTTATATAAGGCTGCACCGGAAGCAAAATATCATTATCAAAAACTTCCTAAGTATCCGTCGGTTTCCCGAGACATGGCGGTTGTTGTTAAAGATGATATCGAAGTTGCTGAAATATTGAATGCTGTTGAAGAGCAGGGTGGAGAAATTCTCAAAGACCTGGATATATTTGACCTTTATCAGGGTAATCAGATTAAAGAAGGATATAAAAGTATTGCTTTCAAATTAAAATTCCAATCTAAAGTAAAAACTTTAAGAGATGATGAAGTAAATGAAAGATTCGAAAAGATTATAAATTATCTATCAGAAGAATTTTCTGCAGAAATACGGGGAAATTAATTTATAAATGCAGGATTTTGGCCACTTGTAATGAATAGTATAAAGTAGAATATAATACCTGGAGTTGTTGCTTATGACAGCACAAAAAAATTTTCAACAGAATAAAAATAAAATAAAAGTTAAAATACTGGACGATACTTTTACAGTAACAGGTGAATTTGAAGAAAATTATATAAAAAAACTGGCCGAATATGTGGAAAAAGTAAGCAGAGAAATCAGAAGTGCCTATCCTAAGCTTCCTTACAGAAGGCTGGCTAATCTTACTATGATAAACCTGGCTGATGAGTATTTTAAATTGCGCAGTGATTGTATTGACCTTTCTCGGGAAAAGGAAAGGCTGCGTGAAGCAAATCAGAGCCTGCATGGTGAGCTAAAAAAACTGAGGCAGGAAAACGAAGAACTGATGACTCTACTTGAGGAGGTAGAGTAATTGGATACTATTAATTTCCTGGATATTATTATACTGGTAGTATTCTTGTTCTTTGGTTATAATGGTCTGCAGCGGGGATTTATAGATCAGACAAGCACCATACTGGGTCTGATTATTGCGTTAATAGTAGCAGTAAGACAGTACGAATATTTTCAGTCCTATCTGGAGCCATATCTGGATCTATCTATCTCACTCATTCAGTTTATTAGTTTTGCTGTCATTTTTGTGGTGGTAAATATTGTGATCCATGTTCTCGGTATAGCCTTAAAGAGAATGGTTGATGCTGTATTTTTGCAGCCGGTTGATAGGGCCGCTGGACTTCTTTTGGGGGTTGTGAAGGGTGGTATAATAATCTATCTGCTGGTTCTTATTATGGCCCAGATACCCTATCAGAGAGTTTTAAATGCAGTTGATTCTTCCTTTTTAGCAGGAAGAATTCTTGAAATGACACCAATTATACAGGAAAAAATAGGAGATATTTTTCGGCCATGATAATCACTTCATGGCCTTTTTAGTATTGTGCTGATTGTGTAAGAGATATATAGATATAATTTTTTTCACCAAAAACAGGCTGCACCTGATCTTTGAAGAGTTAAGTTTGGAGGTAATGATATGGAAAAATTAACAAATAAAGAGGTTTCTAAACTGCTTGCGGAATTTGCCGATCTACTTGCAATTAATGGAGAAAATCAATTTAAAATTAGAGCCTATAATAATGCTGCCCGCAAAATTCAGTCTCTGGAAGAAAATTTAAGTGACCTGATAGAGGAAGATGGCCTGGAGAGTATAAAGGGAATTGGAAAAGGTATTGCCGGAACTATTAAAGAAATTTTTGAAAATGGATTTTCTCAGGAGATGGAAGAATTAAAACGAGAGCTGCCGGCAGGAGTGCTGGAAATGACCAACATTCCCAATCTCGGCCCTAAAAGAGCCCATCAGCTATATTATGAGCTGGGTTTAAAAAGTATTTCTGAGTTAAGAGAGGCACTGGAAAATAATAAAGTTAGGGAAATGAAGGGTTTTGGACCTAAATCTGAACAAAAACTGCTCAAAGGACTGGAAAATTACAAAAAATATGTAGACAGGATAATAATCAGTCAGGCGGTGGAGGAAGCTGATAAACTGATAGATGCTTTAAAAAACACTGTTGAAGAAGGTGTTATTAAAAATATTGAAGTATGTGGCAGTACCAGGAGAAGAAAAGAAATGATTGGAGATATAGACATTCTAATTGCCTGTGCTGCAGAAGATAAAGAAGGATTAAGCAAGGAAATAACAGAACTTGAGCTGACAGATGAAGTTATTGGAGCCGGTGATAAAAAAGTAAGCATTATAAATTGTGATGGGCTACAGGCAGATTTTAGACTTGTCAGCAGTGAAGAATTTCCGGCTGCACTTCACTATTTTACCGGTTCTCAGGCCCATAATGTAAGAATGCGGCAGATTGCTAAAGACCACAACCTTAAACTGAACGAATATGGACTTATAAAAAATGATGATACTAAGATGGATATAAAAAATGAAGAGGATATTTTTGCACAGCTCGGCTTAAAATATATTATACCTGAACTGAGAGAAGACAGTGGAGAGATCGAAGCTGCTGCAGAAGACAGGCTGCCTGTCAGTATAAAAGTAAGTGATATAAAAGGAGATCTGCATATGCACTCCCGCTACAGTGATGGTGCATTTACCATCGAAGAAATGGCAGAAGCTGCTCGAAAACGAGACTACAGCTATATTGCCATTACAGATCATTCTGAATCACTCAAAGTTGCCAATGGTATGTCTGTAGAAAGACTAAAAAAACAATTGAAGGAAATAGATGAACTCAATAAAAAAATGGATGGATTCCGGATTTTAAAGGGTATTGAAGTTGATATTATGCCTGATGGAAGTCTTGATTTTGAAGATGAAATTTTGTCAGAACTGGATCTTGTAATTGCATCTGTCCACAGCAGTTTTGCTATGACTGAAGAGGAAATGACAGCCCGAATAATTAAAGCTGTCAAAAATCCTGAAGTAAATATCCTTGCCCATCCAAGAGGAAGAATTTTAGGCGGCAGAGAGTCCTATAAGGTTGATATGAATAAGGTTATAAAAGCTGCTTTAGAATCCAATACAGCTCTGGAGATCAATTCTTCTCCCCACAGACTGGATCTGGATGATAAATGGTCCAGACGGGCAAAAGAAACAGGTGTTTTAATAACAATTAACACAGATGCACACCACTACCGGGAATTTAATGATATTGAATACGGTGTTGCGGTAGCCAGGAGAGGCTGGCTGGAAAAAGATGACGTCATAAATACATTTAACCTGGATAAATTAATGAAATTTCTCAGGGAGGACTAAAGTTGAAAAAACACACACTTGAAGTACTTGAATACAGAAAGATAATTGACATGATTGCAGACAGGTCTGCCACAAAGATAGGAAAAGAAATAATTAAAAAACTGGAGCCTGTTTCCAACCGTTCATATATAGAAAAAAACCAGCAGGAGATTACAGCTGTTAAGGGATTGACCTTTGAATATGGAAATCTACCGTTTGGTGGAACTAGAGATATCAGAGATGAAATTAAAAAATCGGTTAAAGGTGTTACTCTTTCGACTTCTCAAATTGTTGATATTAGATCAACATTGCGGGGATTTTCGGAAATGAAAAAACATTTTAGAAATATTGAATCAGAACTGGATCCCCGTCTGATAGAAAAAGAATATGGGATAATCTATGATTTTATTGAACCACTCAGAGCTATTCCAAATCTGGAGCGGGAGATAGACAGATGTATAAATGACTATGGAGAGGTTGATGATAATGCCAGCAGTACCCTGAAATCTCTCAGAGCCAAAATAGATTCTATAGAAAATGGAATTAGGGATAAGCTGGAATCAATTGTTAAAAGCAGCAGATATGAGGATATTCTGCAGGAAAGCCTTGTTACAAGGCGCGAAAACCGCTATGTTGTTCCTGTAAAGCAGGAACAGCGGAACAATTTTGATGGTATAGTACACGGTCAGTCTGCCAGTGGTATGACAGTATTTATGGAACCTATGGCAGTTATTAAAATGAACAATGAGCTGCGGGAAGTAAAAGCAAAAGAAGAAGCAGAAGTGCACAGAATTTTACAGAAATTAACCGGTCTAATAGCAGCTCAGGCGGAAGTTATAAAAAACAATCTTATTATAATATCACATCTTGATGTTATTTCAGCTTCTGCCAGATTCAGTCTGGATTACAGCTGCAGTCAGCCTGTGATGAACGAAAAATCTTTGATTGATTTAAAGCAGGCCAGACATCCACTGCTTAAAAATGAACCTGTACCAATTGATGTACAGGTGGGTGATGAGATATCTACCCTTGTTATTACAGGCCCCAACACAGGTGGTAAAACAGTTGCACTAAAAACCATTGGACTGCTGACTCTTATGGCACAGACAGGTTTACACATTCCTGCTGAAGCAAACTCTACCCTGCCGGTATTTGCAGAAATATTTGCTGATATAGGTGATGAGCAGAGCATTGAGCAGAATCTGAGTACATTTTCTTCTCATATGAACAAGATAAAAGAATTTCTGCACTCTGCTGGAGATAGAACCCTTGTTTTGATGGATGAGCTTGGAGTTGGAACAGATCCAGAAGAAGGGGCAGCTCTGGGGATTTCTATACTGGAAAAATTGCAGAAAAAAAATGCTGTTACTGTTGCCACAACCCACTACAGTCAGTTAAAAAGCTATGCATATTCTGCTGACAGTGTGGAAAATGCTTCTGTTGAATTTGATATAGAGACATTAAAACCTACCTACAGACTGATAATGGGAGTTCCTGGTGGAAGTAATGCTTTTGAGATAGCATTAAAACTCGGCATACCACAGGAAATTATAGACAGAGCCCGCTCTCTCTTAAGTGAAGATGAAATTAAAGTTGAAGAAATAATAAATGAGCTTAATTCTGAAAGAAATAGATATCAGAAGCTGCGCCAGGAAATGGAAGAATACAGGCGCAGAGAGAAAGAACTGAAAGAAAAATACGAAAATATGATAGAAGAACAGAAAGACAGGCACAAAAAAGAAATAGATGCTGCCAAAAGAGAAGCAGAAGAGATTTTAAGAGAAACTAAAAAAGAGGCACGCAGAATTATATCTGATTTAAAAGATAGGGATTATGTACAGCGCTCTGAAGTTGATAGAGCACAGACTGAAGCAAATAAAGAATTAAAAGATCTGGAAAGTGTTTTAGAAGAAACTAAAACTAATGATCAGGCTGATAAACAGAATATTGAAGAAAAGTTTGAAAATGGTGATCAGGTGAGAATTCGCAGCCTGGGCAGAAAAGGAGAGATTATTTCTCTGGATAAAAAGAAAAATCAAGCTGTTGTACAGGCTGGGATAATTAAAATAACTGCAGACATTTCGGATCTGGTTAAGGCTGAAATACCTGAAGACCACAAAGAAGATATGATTAAAAACTATCGAGTTCAGAAATCACAGCATGTATCCCCCAAACTTGATCTGAGGGGAGACAGGTATGAAGATGCACAGCGGAAGCTGGAGAAATATCTGGATGATGTTTTTCTGGCCGGCATTAAAGAGGTGGAAATAGTCCACGGTAAAGGAACAGGGGCGCTCAGAGAGGCTGTAGAAGCTGTCTTAGAAAAAAACCCCCATATCTCAGACTTCCGACTTGGACGTCAGGAAGAAGGAGGCACAGGGGTTACAATTGCCAGAATCAATTAAACTCTAAATTGACCAATCATTATTTTAATTTAACTATAGTGATTTAACTATAGTGATTTAACTATAGTGATTTAACTTGTCACGGCTTCAGTTTAATATATAAATTTAATTATATACTAAAGCTTAATTTAATCATTATCTTTAAAAATATCAAATATATCCTTTAAAACCTGGCTGCTTGAGCCGGATTTTTCGGGGTGAAGATTACCTTGACGGGTGGGTTTGGTTTGATACCGAATCTCCCCGTTTCTGTCTTTTTTGGGTATTCCATATTCATGATCAAAAAGCTGTACCGGTTCTCCGGTTTCTACTACATAACTACCTTTAACTCTATCATCTGGATCTTTATTTGGGGCATTTTCTCTGAAGTAAAATGTTCCCGGTCCAATCTTTATTCCTGAATTGCTGAGATAATATTTTTCTACAACCTGATCTTCAGGACAGTTTCCGGTGGCAAGCAGGCCACTTTCTTTATCTATTTTTACAGATTCTACTTTTGTATGCAGAGTTTCTTCTTTTTGTGGAATATTTTCCTGTCTAAATGGCATTTCCACTATCCGTGGAGAATAATCATTTGGTTTAAGACCTGTCACTGGATCAACCGGAACATCAGTTATAGTGCTCGGCTTTGTAAAATTAAGTACAGGCATATCTTCTACAGCTTTTCTCATATATTCTCCCCATATCTGTGCTGCTTCTGCACTGGAAACCGTGAGAAAACTGTTGTTTTCCGGATATATATAATTTCCATTTGCATCTTTATCATCATATTCCATAGATCTTACATTATCTTCACCTATCCAGACAGCAGTTACAATCTGTGGTGTATAGCCGACAAACCAGGCATCTGTGTAATCATTTGTTGTTCCTGTTTTTCCTGCAACAGGGCGCTCCATTCTGGCCCTCCAGCCTGTTCCATTTTGGATTACACTTTCCAGCATTGTCGTCATAAGATAACTTTCTTCTTCTGTCATAACTATTCTTTTTTCCGGTTTTGTTTCAAAAATTACATTATTTCTTTTATCAAGTACTCTGCTTATTGCATATGGTTTAATATATACTCCTCTGTTGGCAAAGACACCATAAGCACTTGCCATTTCTATAGGTTTTACACCTCTGTGCAGACCACCTAATGCAAGAGAATAGTGTTCATTATAATAATCTTCTTTTTCAAAGGTCGTTATCCCCATTTTTTCGGTTAGATCGATTGTTTCTTTAACACCTATATCTTTAATTAATTTGACCGTTGCGGAGTTCATAGAGTGGGTTAGAGCAGTATTTAGATTAACCAGACCATAATATTTATCTCCATAATTGCGCGGCCAGATATTTAAATTATAGCTTGCTTTACCGCTGTCTGATGCCAGCATAGGCATATCATTGACAACAGTAGCCGGTGAATAATCATTATTGACTGCTGCAGCATACACAAATGGCTTAAAGGTAGATCCCGGCTGTCTTGAAGCCTGATGAGCTCTATTGAACTGATCTGATCCCCTGCCACCTATCATGGCTCTAATTGCTCCTGATTTTACATCAAGTGTTACCAGAGACATCTGTGGCTGTATATTTTCCGAATTGGATCGTTTGATAGAAGGTAGATAGCCATTTTTTATCTTGGCATTAATTACTCCTTCAGCTTTTTCCTGCAGATCTATATCTATGGTTGTATAGACTTTAAGGCCGCCGCTGTATACCATAGAAGCACCAAATTTATCTATCAACTGATCTCTAACATAGAGAATAAAATAATGTGCCCTTTTTAGTTCTTCCTCAGTTTTTTGTTTAATACTGATCGGCTGATTTTTGGCATCTTCTGCTTCCTGTGCTGTTATGTAGCCGAGTTCTTCCATACGTGTTAAAACTGTATTTCTCCTTCTTTTTGCTGCTTCGATATTATTAAAAGGAGAATAATAATTTGGTGCCTTGGGCAGTCCTGCAATTAAAGCTGATTCAGCAAGGTTCAGCTCCCAGACATGTTTGTCAAAATACTGCAGTGCAGCAGTTTCAACACCATAGGCACTGTGGCCCAAAAAGATTTCATTTAAATACATCTCTAAAATTTCAGGTTTGGTGTAAATTCTTTCAAACTGAACAGCCAGATATGCTTCCTGGATCTTTCTATAAATCGTTTTTTTGTGGGTGAGAAGTGCATTTCTGGCCAGCTGCTGAGTTATTGTACTTGCTCCCTGGGCCAGCCTTCCCTCCTTAATATTTGTAAGCATTGCTCTACCTATACCCCAGAAATCAATTCCATGGTGAACATAAAAATTAGTATCTTCAATTGATATAATTGCATCTTTTAAATGCTGTGGAATTCTTTCCAGAGGAGCATAGACTCTGTTTTCTTTAAAAAGTTTTGTCAGAAGCTCACCATCTGAAGTATAGATCAGGGTGGCTTCACTGGACCCCTTATAATTTGAAATATCAGGAGTATCCTTAATAATCCAGGTTACAGCACCAAAGAAGGCACCTGCTCCCAGAGCAAAAATAAGTATAATAGTAATAAGTAAGATTCCTTTTGTTCGTTTCTTCATTAATCAAGCCTCCTGTCAAGTAAATATTATAACATAAAACAGCTGTTTATGGTAGCTTGAGTTCCCCAAAAATTCACTTTAGAGCTGAAAATAGTATTTTGTTAAGATTCTTATGCGAAAAATTATTATAGTAGTATTAAAAATTATTATAATATAAATTTCAATATTTTCACACCTTTCTTTTTATATTATTTGCAGTATAATATCAGCATAGTATATAAATAAGAAAAAATGCAATTAGCAAAAATGTTAAAAGAAAAATCCCTTTAAATTTTTATTTTGATTGAGAGGTTCACGGTAGCCCTTGTTAGCAGTTAAACTATCTGTTATAATTATATGACAAAGGATACAGGAGGTGAATTGCCTGTCAGCCGTTAGGCTGGACAGGTGTTCTTTATGATGGATATTAATAAACAGGTAGAAATACTAAAAAGAGGTGTGAGTGACCTTATTTCAGAAAAAGAGCTGAAAGAAAAACTCATTGAAGCAAAAAAAGAGGAAAGACCGCTTAAAGTTAAACTGGGGCTGGATCCAACTGCTCCGGATATTCACCTCGGCCATACTGTTGTGCTGAGGAAGTTAAAGCAGTTTCAGGATTTAGGACATGAAGTATATTTAATCATTGGTGATTTTACCGGTATGATTGGAGATCCAAGTGGTAAATCGGAAACAAGAAAACAGCTGACACGAGAAGAAGTGGTGGAAAATGCCCGTACATATAAGGAACAGTTTTCTAAAGTTTTAGACAGAGAAAAAACAAAACTTGTATTTAATGGAGACTGGCTGAGTGAACTTGATTTTGCAGATGTGCTCGAACTTTCTTCTAAGTATACGGTGGCCCGAATGTTAGAAAGAGATGATTTTTCCAAACGCTATCAGCAGGAAAAGCCGATTGGAATTCATGAATTTTTCTATCCACTGATGCAGGGTTATGATTCTGTTGCAATAAATGCAGATATTGAACTTGGAGGTACAGATCAGCGGTTTAATCTTCTGGTGGGCAGAAATCTGCAGAAAGAATACGGCCAGAAACCGCAGGTTGTTGTTATGATGCCTCTACTTGAAGGATTAGATGGAGTAAATAAGATGAGCAAAAGCCTGGGCAACTATATCGGTGTTTATGATAAACCATCTGATATGTATGGAAAGGTCATGTCTATTCCGGATGACCTAATTTTGCGCTATTTTGAACTATTAACAGATATATCTCCAGAAAAGCTGGCTGAGATAGAAGAAAAATTAAATCAGGATAATTTTAATCCAATGGGGCTCAAAAAAGAGCTGGCTTACATTATAGTAGAAGAATATCATGATAAAGATGCAGCAGAAAATGCAGCAGATGAGTTCGAAAATGTATTTTCCAGGGGAAATCTGCCTGAAGATATCCCGGTTGTTAAAATAGATAGCTCTGATCTTGAAGATGGAGAGCTCTGGATTGTAAAGCTGGTGGCTGCTACCGGTTTGGTGGACAGCAACAGTCAGGCAAGAAGAATGATCAAACAGGGTGCTGTAACTATAGATGACAAAAAATACGAAAAGATAAATCTTGATATTGAAGTAAAAGACGGTATGATTATCCAGATCGGCAAACGTCGTTTTGCTCAAAT
>CAZLIW010000016.1:0-16321 GCA_964559325.1 uncultured Halanaerobium sp.
TTATGATATAGAGTTTAAACAAAACCAATTTGAAAATGCAGATGAAGCAGACCTGCTGAAGAACTTTTTTAACTTAAAAAACAGTAATAATAATTATGAGATCAGCAGAGATAAAGCAGATGGAGAAATACAGCTTGCTCAGACTGATTTTAAAGAACATTTTTCTATCACTTATTATAAATATAATCAGCTGAAACGATGTTATTACAGATTTTATCTGGAACAGATACTTCACCTTCAGCCCGGGTTTAGTGGTGGTGATAATTCTCTTTCTTTCCGTTCACTGGGGATTCTTGTACATGAATCTTTTTCTGATCTTACTGCATTTTTTCTTGAAAGTAATAATTTTAGCGAAAAAAAAGCTAAAGAAATAATTTTTAAAAATATAAAAAAACTGGAGTTAAAAATTGATGAGGATTTGAAGCCTTTTTATAAAAATATAATGATCAAAAAAATTGCTGAATCATTTAAATTTTTCTGGAAAGAAATGAGTAATATCATTACAGATGAAAATACAGAAGTGCTGATGGAGTGGCCGTCCAGAACAGAAAGCAGAGAAATATTTTCAAAACTAATGGAAACAGAATTTTATTTGTCAGGAAGAATTGATCTGCTTCTTATGGGAGAAAATACAGATCATATTATCGATTTCAAAACAGGTAGAGGAGACAAACTTCAGCTCGATTTTTACAATTTAATGCTGAGAAAAAACTTCACTAATAAGGATATTTCTAAAAAATGCAGAAAAGCAATTTACAGTGTTTTTGATAAAAAGTTTGATCTTTCATATAGGAATAGAGAAGATGAGCTGTTTTCAGAGATAAAAGAGCTGCTGAAAGAACTTTTTGATAGCTCAGAATTCAGCAGAATAGTAAGTTATGACTGTGAAAGATGTCCATATTATGATTTCTGCAGGGTGGATGATAAAATATGAAAAAAATTATAAAGGCAAGTGCAGGTACAGGCAAAACATACAGGCTTTCTCTTGAATATATAGCCTCACTTATTAAAGGTATTGATTTTGAGGAAATTATAGTTCTTACATTTACCAAAAAAGCTACAGCTGAGATTAGAGAAAGAATCTTTCTCCATCTGGAGACAATAATAAGTGATGGCAGCGAAAAAGAGCAGGTAATTGATAATCTAAAAGAAATTTATCCTGATTTTGAATTCAGCCGAAGTAAATTGAATAAAATTCATAATAAAATGCTTTTAGAGCCAGAAAATGTACATATTTATACAATCGACAGTTTTAGCAACCGAATATTTTCCCAGTCTATTGCTCCATATCTGGGAATTTATAATTATGAGATAATAGACGAAAATGAGAATAAAAGATTTATTGATAATATACTGAGGAAAATACTTAATAATGAAAAATATTACAGCAGGATGGAAGAATTTCTATATCAGAATGCCGGCAGAAATCTCGAAAATTATTCTGAACTTATCAAATTAATTGTAGATAATTACTGGAAATTTTTAATTGTTGATAATAAAGAAAGAGATAAGATTCCAGCAGAAGATTTAATCAAATCATTTGACAGGACAGTGGAGATATTAAAGGAAGTTGCTGCACTAAAAGGAGAAGAACTGGGGGAAAAATATTTTATTTCTGGCAGCAGACAGCTTTTAAACAGTTATTTAAGCTGCCGTGATAAGGAAAAAAAGATCTCATTGTTGTTTAAAAATAAGGATCTGCTATTTGACAAAACATACTGGAACGGCAATCAGCTGAGGGGCAAGAAAAAAACTTCTTTTAAAAAAGAATTAAATGATGAATTCCAGCAGTTTAGAGAAAATTTGGCCACCCATATTTTTAATAGTGAAGTAATTGATTTTGAAAAAGAACTTTTTTCATCTGCAGAACTGATATTAAAGCTCTATGATGAAGAAAAATTTAAAAGTAAAAAATTTACACATGCTGATATAAGCAGCTATACATATAAATATCTTTTTGATCCTGAATTAAATCTGATTAATGATGGTGAAATAAGCGAGTATTTTGTAGATCTTCTGGACAGTGATTTTAAAGCACTGTTTATTGATGAATTTCAGGATACCAGTATTCTGCAGTGGAAAATACTAAAACCTCTAATTGACAGGTCAGATTATTTTATAGCAGTTGGTGACGAAAAGCAATCTATATATGGCTGGCGTGGAGGAGAAAAAAAGCTTTTTGCTGACCTGGAAAATATTATTGATGGAGATGTAGAAACACTATCAGACTGCTATAGAAGTGATAGAGGTATTATTGAGCTGATAAATAGATTTTTCTCCAGCATAGATGCTGCAAATTGGGAATATGGAGATGTAAATTCAATTTCAGATTCTTATGGACACAGCAGCATGATAGTTGGTGGCAGTTCTGCAGAATATGATACTTCTACCAAAAAATTTAAAAAACTGGCAGAAGAAAAACAGAAAGAAATAGAAAAAATGAACAATCTTATTATTACAGATCTACCTGAGGAAATTGCCAGAAAAATAAAAAACGATTATACTAATTATGGAGATATAACCGTGCTGGCCAGAACTGGAAAAGATCTGGCAGCAATAGCAGCCGGTCTGGAAAAATTTAATATTCCATATATTTTAGAAAATAGAAGCAGTATACTTGAGCATCCAGTTATTAAATCATTTTACAGTTTTTTAAAATTTTCTTTTACAAAAGATATATTTGAGTTATTAAAATATCTAAGAAGTGATCTTGTTGGTTTAAAACAGCAGAATATGAAAATTATTTTTAATAATCTTGATCAGATTCGCACTTTCTTTTTTCAGAATGAGAAAAAAAGAGAACTTAAGCTGCAAAATGAAAAAATTGAATCAATATTTTTAGAAATTAGAAATATAATAAATAGTGATTACAGTTCTATTATTTCTTATCTCTATCAGAAGTTGGAGGACAGCTGTCAGACTGATCCGGTAACTTTAAAAAATATATATTCTTTTTACAAAATACTGAACTCCTTTACTTCACTAAAAGAACTGCTGGATTATCTTGACGAAAATAAAGAAAGTGATTTATTAAAACAGGAGAAGGTTAAAAGCAGCAGTGCTGTTAGTTTAATGACAGTTCACAAAGCAAAAGGGCTTTCTATGCCTGTAGAATTTTTTTACTGGAAGCCAGGCAAACGTGGAAACAGCAGTGGTGACAGTCTGAAATTTTATCTGGACTTTGATGATAAATTTTCTGAAGTTAATAAATATTTATTTACTAAAGGGGATTATCTAAAAATACTTGACTGGCTTGATTTTGATTTTAAATCCAGACAGGAAACAAAAGAACTGATGGAAGAAATCAATAATGTTTATGTTGCTCTAACAAGGGCAGAAAAAGATTTGAATATATATATAGAATCCCCCCGAAAGCTTATTCCACATAAAGATTTAATGTGGGATGGAAGTAATTATGATTTTTATGAAAAAGCCGTGATTAATTCTGCCTGTGCAGATAGATTGGTTGATCTTGTTAAATATACATCCTGGGGACAGCCAGAAGAAACAGCACAGAAATTTTTATCCGATAAAATATCTATATCTGATATGAGCAGATATTTTCTGAAGGATAAAGAATCTTCTCAAAAAACTGCCGACAGCAGTTTTAAAGGTAAAAACAGGCTTGAACTGGCTAAAAATAGGATTAGAGGACTGGCACTTCACTTTTATCTAGAAAACATATATTATGGAGAAAAAGAAGAAAAAAAAGAAGCAAGAAATCTGCTGACAGCTAAATTTGTCAATATAATTGGTCCATCTGTTTTAAAAGAAATTATAGAAGATGCAGATATTTTTATAGGAAATAATCCTGAATTGTTTTCCAGCAGGTGGACAGTTTATACAGAATATCTGCTCAAAAGTGGAGAACAAAGTTTTCGCATAGACCGCCTGCTGGTGGACAAAAAAAGTAAACAGATTAAAATAATTGATTTTAAAAGTGGTTATTATAGAGAAAAGAAACAGCTTATAAAATACAAGGCACTAATAAAGGAAATTGTAGGTTCTGAGTGGAATATAGAAGCAGAATTTGTTGATATTTAATCTATTTTTTTAAGGAGAGGTTATATATGACAGAAAAAGAGCGCTGTGGCTGGTCTGGTGATGACCCAATCTACAGGGAATATCACGATAAAGAGTGGGGAGTTCCTGTCTATAATGACAGAAAGCTTTTTGAATTTCTGCTGCTTGAATCAGCCCAGGCCGGATTGAGCTGGATAACCATTTTAAAAAGAAGAAAAAATTATAGTGAAGTATTTGCTGAATTTGACCCTCAAAAAATTGCAGAATAGGGTGGAGATAAAATAAATAAGTTAAAGAACAATCCGGGTATTATAAGAAACAAACTCAAAATTGAATCTGCTGTAAATAATGCACAAAAATTTCTGGAGTTACAGGACAAATATGGCAGCTTCAGCAGTTATATTTGGAGTTTTACTGACGGCAAACAGATAACAAATAATTACCAAACTTTAAAAGAAGTGCCGGCTTTTACAGAACTTTCAGAGAAAATAAGTGGAGAGATGAAAAAAAAGGGGTTTAAATTTATTGGGCCAACAATAATTTATGCATATATGCAGGCAGTAGGTATAGTTAATGATCATCTGGTCCGGTGTTTTAGACATCAGGAAATAATAGAGATAACATCAAATAAAATGTGATAATTATAAAAAAGTAGTTAGATAATTTACTGGAGGTAGATAAAATGAACAGTCATTTAATGGATGTTTTTGTTGAAATACCGCGTGGAAGCAACAATAAATATGAGTATGATAAAGAAAACGGTGTTTTTCGTTTGGACAGAGTACTTTATTCTCCAGTCTATTATCCGGCAGATTACGGATATTTAAAGGATACACTTGCAGATGATGGAGACCCTCTGGATGCGATGGTGCTGACATCATTTCCCACTTTTCCCGGCTGTGTTATTAGAGCAAGGATAATTGGTATGTTTATTATGAAAGACGAAAAAGGAAGAGATGAAAAGATTCTGGGTGTGCCGTTAAATGATCCGAGATTTGATAATATTAAAAGTATCGATAATCTGGAAGGCCATGTTTTAAAGGAGTTTGAACATTTCTTTTCTGTTTATAAAAATTTGGAAGAAAAAGAAGTTGAAATCATTGGCTGGGCTTCAATAGATAAGGCATTAGAGGTAATAGAACAGGCTGAAAAAAATTATAAAAAAAATGCAGAGGAATGATTATTATGGGTATTTTAAGTGGACTGCTTGGTAATGCATCAGAAGTAGATGTAGAAGAAGTAGAGGGAAATCTGGAAAAAATATTAGTCGAAGATGAAAAACTGGTCAAAGCTTTTAAAGTTTTAAGAGATCTGATGGTGTTTACAGATCTACGTTTAATACTTGTTGATAAGCAGGGAATGACAGGTAAAAAGTTGGAATATCATTCTGTTCCCTATGGAAGTATCAGGCATTTTAGTGTTGAATCTACCGGACATTTTGATATGGAAGCAGAACTTAAGATATGGGTGGCAGGGGCAGCTGAACCTATAAGCCGCAATTTCAAAAAAGGGGAACATATTTTTTCTGTGCAGAGAACTCTGGCTGAAATGAAGCTTAAAAATTAAAACTTGAAACTGAAATTAAATTAAGTCAGTACAAATTTTATTTTTTAGATCACAAAAATATTGAAAGGACATTTAATGAAAAAACTTAAAAAAATTACGAAAAACATATATTATATTGATGCTGAAGAAAAGACAGATAGGCCGATACTGGCTCTAATAAATGGTGAAGAAAAATCACTGATGATAGACACAGGTAATTCTAAAGAACATTTAAATATTTTTTTAAAACTGCTTAAAGATAATAATATATCTGCTCCAGATTATGCTGTATTGACTCACTGGCACTGGGACCACAGTTTTGCTGTATCTGCTGCTGATTTTCCTGTTATATCGTCAGATCTGACATATAAAGAGTTAAAAAAACAGCAGGAATTTAAATGGGATCAAAATTCACTGGTCAGCAGAGTTGATAAAGGTATAGAGGCACCTTTTTGTGCAGAAAAAATAGCAGAAGAATATGAAGATATAGAAGATGTGAATATAGAACTGCCGGATATTACTTTTTCTGAGAAAATGACATTTTATTTAGGTGGTTTAACTGCAGAAATTATAAATCTGGGCAGTGAACATTCTCTTGATTCCAGTATAATTTGGGTTAAAGAAGCAAAAATTATGTTTTTAGGTGATATTATGGCTCCAGATTTATATAAAGGGCCATGGAACTATCATTTAGAAGAGTTAAAGAATCTTTATCAGAAAATCAAATCATATCCGGCAGAATATTATATAGAATCACATTTTCCTCCTCAAAAACGGGAAGAATTTCTTCAGAACTATGCAGAAATAATAGAAATTGGAGAAACTCTGAAAAAAAACAATTATGACTTAAACAGTTTTAGCAATAAATATATTGATAAAGAAAATATAAATGAAATTGAAGAAATTATTGAGACAGCCAGAATGTTTATTAGAGGAAAAAGTATAGAATTGAAATAAAACACCAGCTTTATGAAGTATGAAATTATTTATAAAAATATGTTAGAAAATTTCTGCTAAATTTTTATTTTAATTTAGGGGGAGAAGTTACCAAATAAAAATAATAATAAGCTACAGTTTAACTGCAGAAGTGGTTATTCTGATCGGGAAAAGAATTAATTGTTAAATATTTTATAGAAAAAAATTGGCAAAGAAGAGAAAATTAATTTTAGAAAGATGGGGTGGTAAAAATGAAATTAGTTTTATTAAGACATGGAGAAAGTGAGTGGAATCTTGCCAATAAATTTACCGGCTGGACTGATGTAGACTTAAGTGAACAGGGAGTTAAAGAAGCTGAAGCAGCAGGAAGACTTTTAAAAGAAGAAGATTATAAATTCGATATCGCCTACACATCCTATTTAAAGAGGGCAACAAAAACCTTAAATATAGTGCTGGATATAATGGATATGCACTGGATTCCTGTTATTAAGTCTTGGAAATTAAATGAGCGGCATTATGGTGCACTGCAGGGTTTGAACAAAGCAGAAATGGCCAAAAAAGAAGGAGAAGAGCAGGTTCATATCTGGAGGCGGAGTTTTGATACCCCACCACCTGCTTTAACGAAAGATGATCCCAGGTATCCCGGTCATGAAGAAAAATACAGTGAGCTGTCTGAAGAAGAACTGCCGGCAGCAGAAAGTTTAAAAATGACAATTGACAGAGTTCTGCCTTACTGGCAGGAAGAGATTGTTCCCAAAATAAAATCCGGAAAAAGATTAATCATTTCAGCACACGGCAACAGCCTTAGAGCACTTGTAAAACATCTTGATAATATTTCTGATGAGGAAATCAGCAGCCTTAATATTCCAACCGGAAGACCACTGATTTATGAGTTTGATGATCAGATGAATGTTCTGGATAAATATTATCTTGGTGATCAGGAAGAGATAGAAAGAGAAATGGAAAAAGTAAAAAATCAGACAAAAAAGTAATTCTAATCTAATTTTAATCATCATTTAATTATTTTTTAATATTTTTCTGCTATACTTATTTTGAAGTTGAAAAATGAAGATTGAATATAGATATTCAGTCTTCAGAATCCCTCTTAATTTTTCATAGATTGTGAGATTTTTCTGCAGAAAGTTTGTTAAATTAGATGTCAAAAAACTTTTTGTATAGTATAATCAATTTCAAAATTCAACAAAAGGTAGGTGTTAAAGATGGTAAAGTTTTTAAGAAATAAAAAAAGTGCAGTTAAGAAAACGATTATTTCTGCAGTGCTAGTAATGTTTATTTTGTCTTCATTATCTGCTGTTTTATATGCACAGGGCAAAGATAATGTCTTTGAAAACAACCATTTTGCAGATATTGCAGAAAAGGTAGATAATGGTGTTGTAAAGGTTACTTCCACAGTTGAAACTACAGGAAGTCAGGAACTTCCACCAATGTTTAATGATCCATACTTTAGATTCTTTTTTGGTGACAGACTGCCGATGCCCGAACAGCAGCCCAGAGAAAGACAGGGATTTGGTTCAGGTTTTATAGTATCTGAAGATGGATATATTGTGACAAATCAGCATGTAATAAATGGTGCTGATAAAATAGAAGTTTCAATAAATGGAATAGAAGAACCTTTAGAAGCTGAGATTGCCTGGTCGGATTTTGGTCTTGATCTTGCTGTTTTAAAGATAGATACAGATGCAGATCTAACACCGATTAAAATTGGTGACTCCGAAAAAATACGTCCCGGCGACTGGGCAGTTGCAATAGGTAATCCCTTTGGATTTGAGCATACAGTAACAGTAGGTGTAATTAGTGCACTTGGCAGACCGATCCAGATACCAACAAATGATAGACAGGTTAGAACTTATCAGAATTTAATTCAGCTTGATGCTGCTATTAATCCCGGCAATAGTGGTGGACCACTGCTCAATATTGATGGAGAGGTAATTGGAATTAATACAGCAGTAAGTGCTGCAGGACAGGGGATTGGTTTTGCGATACCTGTTAATGAAATTAAAGGTATTGTAGATCAGCTAAAAACAGAAGGACAGGTAACACAGCCCTGGCTTGGTATTGCATTTAGTGAGGTAAGTAAAGATATGCAGGATTATTTCAAACTGGAAAACAGAGAAGGAGTTATTGTTATCGAAGTTTATCCTGACAGTCCTGCAGAAAAAGCCGGTCTAGAACCATATGATGTAATTAAAGAAATCGATGAGCAAAAAATTAAAGCAACATCTGATGTTGCAGATATAATACAAAATAAAGAACTTAATGACCGGATAATGATTAAAGTTATTAGAAACGGGAGTCCAGAAATTATATTTGCCCGGATTGGAAATAAACCAAGTGATATAAACCGCTAAAATAGTTAATTATAAAATCAATTAGAATAATGGAAGTTAAACTAATGTAGTTCTAAATAATGAAGATTCAGACAAAATAAATCCTAATAAAATTTATTAAAAAAATAAATTAAAAGTATTTAAATGCTGGTAATAAATATAGTAACTATGAAAAAAATGTTTATATATAAAGATTGATTTTAACAGGGGCTCAGAGATGGGCCCATCTTTTTTTATTTTAAATTATGCCATATTATTGGTATAATATATTAGATGGTTAAAAGAGGTGAAATAATGGCTCAGAAAATATTAATTATAGAAGATGATACACAAATTGCAAGATTTATAGAGCTGGAGTTGGAACATGAAGGATATTCAGTAAAAAAAACCGACAGTGGCCTGGAAGGGGTCAGTCTTCTCAGAGAAGAATCTTTTAATTTAGTTTTGCTGGATTTAATGCTGCCAGAAATAGATGGGATAGAAGTATGCAGCAGAATAAGAAATTTTTCTGAGATACCTATTATAATGATTACAGCACGATCAGAGCTGGATGATAAAATAAAAGGTCTTGACACAGGAGCTGATGATTATCTGACAAAACCTTTTGCTATTGAAGAACTTTTGGCCAGAATTAGAGCACTGCTGAGGAGAAATTCAGCTGATAAAGAAGAGGATGATAATTTGCTTAAGGTTGCTAATCTTACAATTGATAAATCAAGACATATTGTAAAAAGAAATGGAGAACAGATAGAACTCACGAAAAAAGAATATGATCTTCTTATATACCTTATGGAAAACAGAGATATTGTTTTATCTAGAGAAAAACTTCTTAATAATGTCTGGGGTTATAATTACACTGGAGAGACAAATATTGTTGATGTTTATATAAGGTATCTGCGGTCAAAAATAGATGATCCTTTTCCCGACAGATTAATACATACAGTTCGCGGTGTTGGATATGTTTTGAGAGAGGATAAAAATGTTTAATTTTTTTAAAGAGCGCGGAAAATTGTCCTGGAAGATTACAGTAGTCTACACGCTGATGTTTATACTTGTTATTTTACTTGTAAATGCAGCTGTTTATCTATTTTTATCTAATTTTATAGCAAACAGTATAGAAAATAGTATTAGCAATACAGGAGAATTTGTTATGTCACAGATAAAGGGGATAGATGGTTCAATAAATGTTTTTGATGCAGAAATTCTTCAGGAGATCAGTCGAAGTGAGGGAAATATATTTTTTAGAGTGTTGAACAGTAAAGCCGAGATTACAGCACAGTCAAAATATCTAGAAAATATAGAGATTCCTATAAGCAGAGAACTGACAGAATTCAGCATCAGCGGCCGAAATCTTGCTGTAAAAACTATTGATTTAAATCAGTCAGTTTTTTTTAATGGATATCTTCAGATCGTAAGAGATATTACTTTTGAAAAAAACTTTTTGGATGTCCTCATAATTGTGCTGACTGCTGCAGGATTTGTTGGCACACTTGCTTCTCTTATAGTTGGCTATATAACAACCAAGAAGATGCTTGATCCTATTAAAAAGATAACAGAAACAGCCCGTGAAATCAGCCTTGGTGATCTGGGAAAAAAACTTCCGGTTACAGGTGCTGATGATGAACTGCAGCAGCTGGCAGAAACTTTTAATACAATGCTCGTGAGGCTGAAAAAATCCTTTAAAAGAGAAAAACAGTTTGTTTCAGATGCTTCACATGAACTCCGCACACCACTGTCTGTTATTAGAGGTTATATAAATCTTCTGGACAGATGGGGTAAAGAGAAAAAAGAAGTACGAGATGAAGCAATTACAGCCATAAAAAACGAAGTCGAAGGTATGAATCATCTGCTGGAAAATCTTCTTTTTCTGGCCCGAGGTGATGATTCGCGCATTAACAGAGAGGAAGAAGAATTTTCTTTTTCTGAGCTGCTTTCAGAAATTGTAAAAGAAATTCGGCTTGTTAACGAAGAAATAAAAATTAATCTTAATATAGAAGATGAACTGGATTTTTTTGGAGATAGAAAACTTTTTAAACAGCTGATTAGAATTTTTGTGGACAACAGTACGAATTTTACAGATAAAGATGGAAAGATAAATATTCTGCTCAAAAAGAAAAATATAGAAAACAAAAACATGGTAAATATTTTAGTAGAAGACAATGGACGCGGTATAGCTGAAGAAGATCTGCCGCATATTTTTGAAAGATTTTATCAGGCCGATAAGTCGAGAAGCCGTAAGAAGAGCGGCTCCGGATTGGGCCTTGCAATTGCAAAACAAATTGTAGACAGTTATGATGGGAAAATAAAAGCTGAAAGTGAAGTATCAGAGGGAACTAAAATTGAGGTACTGCTGCCGTTTAAATCCAGCAGAAATTCAGCTTAATCAGCTTAAAAAATTAATGATACCGGGAGATGATCAGTTTTGAGTGAAAAAAAATCGATATTTCTTTTAGATGGACACAGTCTGACACATAGAGCTTTTTATGCACTGCCACTGCTTACTAATGATGAGGGAGAATACACAAATGCTGTATTCGGATTTGCAAGGATGTTTTTTAGTTTGATAGATGAATGGGATCCGGATAGGCTGGTTGTTGCTTTTGATCTCAAAGCACCAACATTTAGACATGAAGAATATGATGATTATAAAGCAAACCGAAAAAAAATGCCGGATGAACTGGTTCCACAGATAAAACTTTTACAGGAAACACTGGATATTCTAAAAATACCTATGATTTCGGAAAAAGGATATGAAGCAGATGACCTGCTGGGAACAATGGCAAAAGATGCTGAAAAAGAAGGTTATCAGGTATATATAGTAACAGGAGATAGAGATGCACTCCAGCTTGTTTCTGATAACATCAGAGTAATGTATACTCGAAGAGGAATTTCTGACATAGTATTATATGATATTGAAAAAGTAAAAGAGAAATATGAAATGCCGCCAGAAAAATTGATTGATATGAAAGGTCTTATGGGAGACAGTTCTGACAATATTCCGGGAGTGCCTGGTATTGGTGAGAAAACTGCAATTAAGCTTTTAAAACAGTTTGATTCTATGGAAGAAATTTTGAATAATATAGATAAAGTTTCAGGTAAAAAGCGAAAAGAAAATCTGGAGAAATATGCAGATCAGGCCAGAATGAGCTACAGGCTGGCAGAAATAAAAATTGATGTTCCGGTAGAAATGGATTTTTCCAGCTGTAAACTAAATCTTCATGATGATCGAGAAGCAGCTGAACATTTTAAAAAGCTGGGTTTTAACAGTCTGCTGTCTCGGTTTGAATATAAAGAAAAACTGGATATTGATCAGTTTGATATAGAAACAACTTCTGCTTCTGATATGAACTCCTTTTTTGAAATGATACTTGAGGAAGATAGAGAAATTGCTTTATCAGTTAAAATAGAGGCAGGAAGCACTGCCCGTGATGGATTAATAAAAGAAATAATAATCAGTCTGGCAGATGGTAAAACCAGAAGGATTAAAATAGATGAAGATAATCTGCCTGTTAAATTGACAGAAATACTGGAATCTAAAAAAATAGATAAGCTCTTTTCCTCAGCAAAAGAAGGGTCTTTATCTCTTATGTCATATGGAGTTACTGTAAATGGTCTTGTTTTTGAACCACTGCTGGCCGCATATTTGCTTCAGCCATCCGGTACACTGCCTGATCTTGACGAAATATTTAGCAGAGAAATCAATATTTCTCTTGCAGAGCTGGAAGAAGTAGAGAAAGAGTCTGTAAAAATCGCAAAATTATTTGATTTAAAAGAAATCTATATTGAAAAGCTAAAAGAAAACTCTCTGCTGGACCTCTACACAGAGATTGAACTGCCTCTGATTAAAATCCTTGCTCTTCTGGAATACAATGGTGTTAAGGTTGACAGAAAATGGCTGGAAGAACTGTCTCAAAAATTGGAAAATAGGCTTGAAATAATAACAGATAAAGCATATGAACTGGCAGATGAAGAGTTTAATTTGAATTCTCCCAAACAGCTTGGAGAAATACTGTTCGAAAAACTGGGACTTCCAGTTATTAAAAGGACAAAAACAGGCTATTCTACCAATGCAGATGTTCTGTCACAGCTGGAAGACAAACATCCAATAATCCCACTTATAACAGAATACAGACAGCTTGCAAAACTAAAATCAACATATATTGATTCTCTGCCTCCTCTGATAAATGAAAAAACAGGTAAAATTCACACAAGTTACAATCAGATGGTGACGGCAACAGGCCGCCTGAGCAGCACGGATCCCAATCTGCAGAATATCCCAATTCGGACAGAAGAAGGACGAGAAATCAGAAAGGCTTTTCTTCCTTCAGAAGACGATATGCTGCTGCTTGCAGTAGATTATTCACAAATCGAGCTCAGGGTTTTTGCTCATCTTAGCGGAGATAAAAGGCTTAAAGAAGCTTTCAGCAAAGGTAGAGATATTCACACAGAAACAGCTGCTGAAATATTTGAAGTAAACAGTGAAGAAGTTTCCTCAAATATGAGGCGGCATGCAAAAGTAATTAATTTTGGTATAGCATATGGTATGAGTGCTTATGGACTGAGCCAGGATCTTGATATTTCTGTAGAAGAAGCACAGGATTATATAGATAAATATTTTGAAGAGTTTTCTGGAGTAAAAGAATATATGGATAAAAGTATTAAAGAAGCTCAGGAAAAAGGTTATGTTAAAACTCTTTTTAATAGGAAAAGATACATCCCGGAAATCAACAGCAAAAACTATCACAGAAGATCATTTGCAGAAAGAACAGCAATTAATACCCCAGTTCAGGGAACAGCAGCAGATATAATGAAAAAAGCCATGATAGATGTGTATGAAGCCCTTAAAGAAAAAGAATTAAAAGTAAATATCCTGCTTCAGGTTCATGATGAGCTCGTGTTTGAAGTAGCAGAATCCGATCTTGAAGAAGCTGCCTGTTTAATTAAAGAAAAGATGGAAAATACCTGCAAACTGGATGTACCGCTTATTGTTGATCTGCAGATAGGAAAAAACTGGCGGGATAAAGAAGATTATGAGGTGGAATGCAGTGCCTGAACTACCGGAAGTAGAAACTGTTGTTAAAGGATTGAGGCCACTTATAAAAGATCGATATATAACAGATATAACAATCAGTGAAGAAAAAATTATTGCCCATCCAGCGGCAGATGAATTCAAAAAAGAAGCTGTCGGCATGAAGATTGAAGATATAACAAGGAGAGGCAAGTATATTATTATTGAACTGGAAAATGATAAAGAAATGATTATTCACCTGCGGATGACCGGTAAACTGCTTGTTAAACAGTGCGAAAAATTTCGCGACAAACATACACATGTAGTTTTTCATCTTGATAATGGACAGGAGCTGAGATTTAACAATATAAGAAAATTCGGCAGGATTTATTTAATCGATAAAGATCAGCCGCAAAAAGCCGGAGGATATGCTGAACTGGGGCCAGAACCATTATCTAATGATATGAGTCTGGATGATTTTAAAGAAATGTTTAAAAACAGGCGTGGTGTTATAAAATCACTGCTTATGAATCAAAAATTTATTGCCGGAATAGGAAATATTTATGCAGATGAAATTTTGTTTAGATCCGGTATTGATCCAGAAAGAAAGGCTGATACGCTGTCAGAAATGGAAATAGGAAAAATCTACAGCAATATGCGGGAAATATTAAAAAAAGGTATTATATATGGTGGAACCACCTTTAGTGATTATGTAAATGCATTTGGAGAAAAGGGTTCATTTCAGGAAGAACTGCAGATATATCAGAAAGAAGGAGAAAAATGCTGTAGATGTGGCAGTACAGTTAAGAAAAAAAGAGTTGGTGGAAGAGGCAGCTATTACTGCCCCAGCTGTCAGAAGTAAATTGTTTTCACAGGAGTGGATAAGATGATAATAGGGCTTACAGGTGGAATTGCTTCTGGCAAATCAACTGCTGCAGAATATCTATCAACCAAAAATGCTGAAGTAGTTGATGCAGACGAAATTTCACATCAGATTACGATAAAAGGAGAAAAGGGCTGGGAGCAGATAAAAAACAAATTTGGAGAAGGAATTTTAAAAGAAGATGGAGAAATAGACCGCAGAGAGCTGGGAAATATTATTTTCAGCTGTAGAGAAAAAAAAGAACTCTTAGAATCCATATTACATCCTCTAATTATTTCAGAAATGAAGCAAAAAGCAGATAAAATAATTAATCAGGGGAGAATAGTTATTTTTATGGCTCCCCTGCTTTACGAAACTGGCCTTGACAGTTACTGTGATAAAGTATGGGTAATTAATACTGATAGAAAAAAGCAGATAGAGAGGATTAAAAAAAGAGATGAGCTTACTGTTTTAGAAGCAGAAAAAAGAATCGATTCTCAGCTTCCTCTAAAGGAAAAAATTGAAAAGGCAGATACTGTTATTGACAACAATGGAAGTATCAGAGATCTAAAGGAAAAACTGGATTATTACTGGGAAAAGGAGGTGGACCCAGATGATAAGAATAGCTTTAATAGCTCATGATAAAAAGAAAGAAGATATTATTAATTTTGCTAAAAAACATAAAAAGATACTCGAAAAAATGGATTTAATAGCCACCGGTACAACCGGTAAAAGACTAATCGATGAGGTAGGTCTGGATATTGAGCGGATGGCTTCTGGTCCTCTGGGAGGAGATCAGATGATAGGTGCAGAAGTTGCCAAAGAAAGATTGGATGGTGTAATATTTTTGCGGGATCCGCTGACTGCCCAGCCACATGAGCCTGATGTAAGTGCACTGCTTAGAGTCTGTGATGTACATGCAGTTCCTCTTGCTACAAATTTGTCTACAGCAGAAATGATTATTCATTCACTTGCCGAAAAAAATATCTAATCAATCTCCGGGAGGAAAGGACTTGTATATAAGCAAATATATTAAATCAAATGTAATATCAATTTTACTGCTTGCTGTTTTTGTTTTATTATTATTTTTACAGCCTTATTACATCAAATTGTACTTTCGGCCTGTTAAATACAGAGAAATTATTTCTAAAGAGGCTGAAGCCAGCTCTATTGATTCTAATCTTCTGGCTGCACTCATATTTGTAGAAAGCGGATTTAATTCAGATGCCCTTTCCAGTCGAGGAGCTGTTGGTCTGATGCAGATTATGCCTGAGACGGCAGATTGGATTGCAGAACAGAAGAAATTAGAAGATTTTTCTATTTCTGATCTTTATAATCCCCAAATAAATATTGAGTTTGGAAGCTGGTATTTTTCTCATCTATTGGAAAAATTTGATGATAATTTAAATCTTGCTCTGGCTGCATATAATGCCGGACAGGGTAATGTAAGCAAATGGATAGAATCCGGCTGGGATGGAAAAATGGAAGAAAAGCGCAGTGTTCCCTTTGGAGAAACAGATGATTTTATACGTAAAGTATTGAAAACAAGAAGTTTTTATCAAAAATTTAATAAAATAAATTGAGCTGAAAAATTTAATT
>CAZLIW010000017.1:0-15644 GCA_964559325.1 uncultured Halanaerobium sp.
CTTTCCAGAGCATATGTTCCGTTTTTGAGCACACTGACTGATAGAGCTGGAATGATGATTTCTCCAGCAGCAATGGAAGAATATGGAGAAAACTTTTCGTCTCATCCTGTAGGTACTGGACCTTTTAAATTTGTAGAAAGAGAAATGCAGGACAGGATAGTTTTAGAAAAGAATGAAAATTACTGGCAGGAAGGCCTTCCCTATCTGGATAAAGTTATTTATAAACCATTTACCGATGGTAATGTAAGACTTGTAAATATGACTTCTGGAGAGCTGGACTTAATAGACGAAGTTCCACCAAAAGATATGGAAAAATTAGCAAAAGATGATAGTGTTAAAGTCAGCACAGTTAGTGGAGTTGGATTTCAGGGAATATGGATAAATAAGGCTGTAGAACCTTTTAGTAGTGATGAGCTGACACAGGCCTTAAATTACAGTATAAATCGTGATGCAATAGTTAATGTTGTTTTTGGGGAAACAGCATATCCAGGCCACAGCCCATTTCCTCCGGGTACATCTGTACATGATAAGAACAGGGAGGTAGTTCAGGTTGACACAGAGAAAGCAAAAGAACTACTTAAAGAAGGTGGAAAAGCAGAAGGATATGAATTTAATATGCTTGTATCACCAGAACCAACAGCCAAACAGACTGCACAATTAATTCAGTCTATGGCTTCACAGGTCGGTATAAAAGTTAATATTGAACTGCTGGAATTTGGAACATTAATCGACCGTTTAATGGCTACAAATTATCAGGCTATTCTAGTTGGATGGAGTGGGAGAATTGATCCAGATGGAAATACTTATAGATTTTTTCACAGTGAAGGATCAATGAATCAGAGTAATTACTCAAATCCAGAAGTTGATAAATTGCTTGATGAATCAAGAGTTGAAACTGATTCACAAAAACGCAAAGAGTTATTTGGAGAAATGATGCAGCATCTGGATAAAGAGCTGCCATATATATTTGTATATCATCCAAAAGAATTAAAAGCACATAAAAATAGAGTAAATGGTTTTACACCTTATCCTGATGGACTTATGAGGTTACATGAGGTTTGGGTAGACTAAATTAAGTTGAGTATAGGAGTAGATTTATGACTAGATATTTAATACAGAGACTAATAATGATGATACCTGTTTTACTACTTGTTACAGTACTGATTTTTTCACTAATACATTTAACTCCAGGAGATCCTGCCCTTATGATGCTGGGGCAGGAGGCTTCTCCTGAGGCACTGGAAGCACTGCGTGCCAGAATGGGTCTTGACCGTCCTCTGGTTGTTCAGTATTTTAGCTGGTTAAAGAATGTTCTTAAAGGTGATCTTGGGACTTCTATTAGAGATAACCGCAGTGTAGCAGAAGCAATATTTAAAAAAATACCCATTACTTTAGAACTTGCACTTTTAGGCATTTTAATATCTATTTTAATTGCTATACCGGCAGGTATTATTTCTGCTGTAAAAAAAGGTACTGTTTTTGATTATTCAAGTACCCTGATAGCACTTGGAGGAATATCTATGCCCAGTTTCTGGGTGGGCATTTTATTGATATATATTTTTGCCGTTCAATTTAAAATTTTACCACCATCCGGTTATGTTTCTCCATTTGAAGATTTATCACAGAATTTAAAGTTAATGATCCTTCCCTCACTGTCACTTGGCATTAGAATGGCAGCAGTTACAATGAGAATGATGCGTTCAAGTTTATTAAATGTACTCCAGTCAGATTATGTAAGAACAGCTTCTGCCAAAGGACTGCCCAAATTTGTTGTTATAGTAAAACATGCTGTAAGAAATTCACTTATTTCTGTAGTAACTGTTATTGGACTTCAGTTATCGGCTTTTCTGGGGGGAGCAGTAATAACAGAGCAAATTTTTGCAATACCTGGATTTGGCAGACTGGTTGTTCAATCAATATTTAATAGAGATTTCCCTATGCTGCAGGGTTCAATTTTAATAATGGCTGTAATGGTTATTTTCGTTAACCTTTCAGTTGACATAACTTATTCCTTTCTTGATCCAAGGATATCTATTGGAGGTGGGGAATAATGTGGAAACAATTTAAGAAAAATAAACTTGCTTTAATTGCAGCAGTTGTTATATTTTTGGAAGTTTTATTAGCTTTATTTGCACCAATTATTGCACCATTTGACCCCAGAGAGCCTGATTATGTTAATTTTCTTAAAGGCCCGGGTGAAGGTCATGTGCTTGGTACTGATGATTTAGGAAGAGATGTATTCAGCAGACTTATTTATGGAATTCGTGTTTCACTATCTGCAGGATTAATTTCTGTCTTAATTGCTCTTTTAGTTGGTATTCCAATTGGTTTGATTGCAGGTTATTATAGAGGTTTTTTAGATGAATTTATTATTATGAGATTTACCGATGCTATGATGTCTCTTCCTTCACTTGTTCTGGCCCTTTCTCTTAGTGCTATAATGGGGGCAGGTCTAAAAAATGCTATGATAGCTATTGGTATTATATTTACACCCCGGTATATAAGACTTGTAAGAGGTGAAGTTCTTTCTATTAAAGAAGCACAGTTTGTTGAGGCAGCAAAATCACTGGGTATGTCAGATATAAGAATTTTATTCAAACATATTTTGCCCAATATTATGAGTCCAATTCTGGTACAGGCAACACTGAGTATTGCAACAGGTATAATTGTAGAAGCAAGCCTGAGTTATCTGGGATTGGGTACACAGCCGCCGATTCCAAGCTGGGGAACTATGCTTAGTACAGGTCAGGGCTATCTTGATCAGGCACCGTGGATTGCACTTTCTTCAGGTATGGCAATCTTTATTTCAGTACTTGCTTTTAATCTGCTGGGAGATGGATTAAGAGATATGCTGGATCCCAAAATATAGATTGATTTAAATTTAAAAATGAACAGTTAGTTTTACCATAAATACTTTTTTTATCTAAATAGTTATAAAAATTGAATTTAAAAATAACTTCCCTTTAAATTGTATGCTTATAATACTTTTTAAAGGGATTTTTACTGTATTAATCTTGACAGATTTACTTATATATGCTACACTTTAATTAAAATAATATACCCATATGGGGTATGGGAGGTAATAAAATATGGATGAAAGCAAAAAAACCACTCTTAATATAAAAGGGATGACATGTGCAGGGTGTTCTGCAGCGGTAGAAAAGGCGCTGAATAGAGCTGATGGTGTAGAAAAAGCTTCTGTAAATCTTCCGGCAGAAAAAGCATATATAGAATATGATTATGAAAAAATAGATATAGATGGATTGATTAAAACTGTTCAGGAGAGCGGTTATGATGCTGAAATTGGCAAAAGTAGAAAAATTTCTTTTACAGTTGGAGGAATGAGCTGTGCCAGCTGTGCTCAGACAGTTGAGAAGTCTCTTGCAGCAATAAATGGTGTATATAGAGCAAATGTAAATATAGCAAATGATACAGGAACAGTAGAATATGATCCCTCTGATGTTGGCAGAGATGATTTAGAAGAAATTGTTCGAATGTCCGGATATGAAGTACTGGAATTTAAAGACGAGGATAGCAGTGGAAAGGATCGTTTAAATACAGCAGAAAGAGAAAAGAAAAAAGCAGCATCTGCAAAGAGGAAGATGATTGGAACCTGGGCATTTACAGTACCGATTATGCTGTGGATGATTCCAGAGATGTTTTTTGGGATTGCCTGGCCCAATATGCAGATATTTAATTTGGGTATGATTGTATTAGCTGTTCCCCCTCTTTTTGTTTTCGGACGCAGAACTTTTGTTACCGCATATAGGGCAGTAAAACACGGAAGTGCCAATATGGATGTGCTTATTGCAATGGGTACTGGAGCAGCATTTATTACTGGACCGGCAGTTTTCTTTACCCCAATTGCAAATTATGCTGGTGTATCTGCAATGATTATGGCTTTTCATTTAACCGGACGCTATATTGAAGAAACTGCAAAAGGTAGAGCCTCACAGGCAATTCGAAAACTGCTTGAATTGGGTGCAAAAACTGCAGTAATAATAGAAGAAGGAAAAGAAAAAGAAGTAGAGGTAGAAGAGATTCAGCCTGGAGATATAATGCTTGTTAAACCGGGTGAAAAAATACCAACAGATGGAGAAATAATAGAAGGAGAAACGACAGTTGATGAGTCAATGGCTACTGGAGAGTCTATGCCTGTTGAAAGAATTGAAGGAGATGAAGTAATTGGGGCAACTGTTAATCAGAATGGCCTGATTAAAGTTAAAGCGACAAAAGTAGGAAAAGACACCTTTCTTTCTCAGGTAATAAAAATGGTAGAAGAGGCACAGGGTACAAAAGTTCCCATACAGGAATTTGCCGACAGGGTTACCGGTATTTTTGTTCCTACAGTTTTAATTATAGCAGCTTTAACATTCATATCCTGGCTTGTTTTTACAGACAGCTTTAGAGAAGTTGGCTTTTGGGCTCAAAGTTTTTTGCCCTGGGTTAATCCTGGACTGGGCACATTTACTCTGGCAATTTTTGCCACTATAGCCGTGCTGGTAATTGCATGTCCCTGTGCACTTGGTCTGGCAACCCCTACTGCTCTTATGGTTGGAAGTGGAATGGGAGCAGAAAATGGAGTTTTAATTCGCCGTGGTGAGGCCATTCAGATTATGAAGGATGTGCACACAATTGTTTTTGATAAAACCGGTACAATTACAAAAGGAAAACCGGAGATAACAGATATTATTGCAGGTGAAAATAGCACTGAAGAAAATCTGCTGCAGATGGCAGCAAGTGTTGAAGCAGGATCTGAACATCCACTTGGAGAAGCAGTAGTTCGCGGAGCTGAAGAAAGAGAGCTACAGCTTAAAAAAATATCTAAATTTAATTCTGTTACTGGTAAAGGAGTTAAAGCGGAAATTGAAGGGAAAGAGGTGCTTGTCGGCAGCAGAAAGATAATGCAGGAAGCTGGTATAGATACTGATATTTTTGAAGCAGAGCTGAAGCGTCTGGAAAATGAAGCTAAAACTGCCATGTTGGCTGCATCTAATGGTAAATTGTTGGGTATACTGGCTGTGGCAGATGCTTTAAAAGAAGATTCTGCTAAAGCAATTAAAGAGCTAAAAAAATTGGGATTAAAAACAGCAATGATAACCGGTGATAATAAGCGGACAGCTGAAGCTATTGCTGCTCAGGTTGGAATTGACTATACTGAAGCAGAAGTTTTACCTGATGGAAAGGTTGACAAAGTTAAAGAACTGCAGTCTCAATTTGGAATTATTGCTATGGTTGGGGATGGGATTAATGATGCTCCGGCTCTAACTCAGGCAGATGTAGGAATAGCAATTGGTACAGGGACTGATATTGCAATTGAATCATCTGATATTACACTTGTGAGAGGAGACTTATCTTCAGTTATTACAGCAGTAAAACTTTCCCGTGAAACTTTTAAGAAGATAAAGCAGAACTTGTTCTGGGCATTTTTCTATAATCTTATAGCAATTCCTGTTGCTGTTTTAGGACTTCTTCATCCTGTGATAGCAGAAATGGCAATGGCTACAAGTTCTATTAGTGTTGTTACAAATGCAAATCTTCTCAGGCGGAAGGATATTTCGCCTGAATATAGAAGTTAAATAAGAGGAACAATAAAAGAGGTGTCAATATGAATTCATTATCAGAAAAAGATAAGAAAAATTTAGACTTGCGGTTGAGGAGAATAGAAGGTCAGGTTAGAGGGCTGCAGAGGATGATAAACGAAGATAAATACTGTGTGGATATTTTAACACAGATAAATGCATCCAGAGGGGCTTTAAAAAAAGTAGCGCTAAAAGTGCTGGATAAACACATAAATGGATGTGTAAGAGATGCTATATCTGATAAAAAAGGAGAGCAGGAAATTATTGATGAGCTGCTTGATGTTATAGATAAATTTACTGATTAAATATAAACCTCTTTTGAGTTGTATTAATTAAACTTAAAAGGGGTTTATTTAAGATGTTTAACTCATTTCACTTAAGTCTTAAAGTATTATATAATTTACTCAGCTGGTTTTTTGTTTTATAGGCCAGAAAAAGGACAGAAAATATATATTTTGCCTGATTATTTTTTAAAGTAATCTGCCAAAGGAGTGTAAATTTAATGCTTGCACTGGAGAAAATAATTGCTTCATTTGTAATGCCACCAGGTCTGTTTATTTTACTGCTTTTTATTCTGACAGTTTATCTTATTATAAAGGGGAAAAGTGGAATTATTAAAATTATTTCTGTAATTTTTCTGCTAATTATGATAGTATTATCAAGTGGAATTGGGACAAAAATATTTGTTATTCCACTCGAAGATTATGCAGACAGTATAAGTGTTGAACCGCTGACCCCACACCCGGTGGCTGTTCCTGGTGGTGGGATATATTATAAAGAAGGAGAGGGAGCCTATCCCGGCCTTTACAGCCTGCAGAGGATTATTAAGGCATATAAAATCCATAACCTGCACGGGACAGAGATTATATACAGCGGTGGTGTAGCTTTAGGTTATTCGGAAACATCTGAAGCCGAAATAGCTGCAGAATTACTGGAAAATTTGGGGATGGAAATGGAAAAATTTATAGAAGAAGGCAGAGCCAAAACTACTTTTGAAAATGCTGAATACATAAAAAAATGGATGGATAAAAATAAATATAATAAAATATATCTTGTAACTTCTGCCGTACATATGGCCAGGTCAGCTGCTGTTTTTAAAAGTCAAAATATAGATTTTCTGCCGGTTCATTCCGGGTATATTTTCAGCCATAGGCTGAGATATTTAGAATATTTACCCAGCCGTGGAGCTCTAACGGCAAATTTAAATGCCCTTCATGAATGGGTGGGGCTTTTATGGTATTATTTGACAGATAGGATATAGATGTAAGAGCAATATTTTAAATTAGTAAAGTTAAATAGAATGCTAATTAATCTTTTGAATTTTTTAGAAAAATAATAATATAAGTCATATAAGATAAGAAAGGAAGTTAAATATGAAGATTGATTTACACATGCACAGCACATATTCTGATGGAACTCTTAGTCCTGAAGAACTTGTTAAAAAATCTGCTGAGAGAGGATTGGAAGTTATTTCTCTGACAGATCATGATACAACTGCAGGAATAGCTGAGGCTGCTAAAGCGGCGGAAAATTACGGCATAGAATTTGTGCCTGGAATAGAAATATCAACCTATCGCGGTGAAGCAGAATATCATATTTTAGGTTATTTTATCGATATTAAAAATAAAGATCTAAAAAAATTGAGTGATGAAATTATTCAATCCAGAATTGACAGAACAAAAAAGATTGTCAGTAAATTGAGTGAAATGGGACATCAGCTGGATTTTGAAGATATAAAAGAATATGCATCTGGTGTCAGTATTGGCCGTCCACATATTGCAAGAGCACTTGTAAAAAAAGGCTATGTTGAAACAGTAGCCGATGCATTTACTGATGAACTGATAGGTGGGGGAAGTCCTGCCTATGTTGAAAAGAAAAAAGTCAGGCCAGAAACAGCAGTAAGAACTATTTTGAATGCAGGTGGAATTCCTGTAATTGCACATCCATTTTTGATAAATCATGGAAATCCTTTAGTAAAAAAAGATATAGAAAAGTTAAAAGAGGCTGGGCTTAAAGGGATTGAAGTTTATCAGAGTAAACATGATGAAGTTAATACTTTAAGATATAAAAAAATAGCTGAAGAGCTAAATCTTATAAAAACAGGTGGTTCTGATTATCATGGAGATAATTCACCCGGTATCCTGCCTGGAGAATGGGGAATAGATTATGATGATTACCAAAAATTAAAAAAAGCAGCAAATAGAAGAGATCAGGATTAATTATCATCATAAGGAGAATTTTTAATGAATACAATATTAAATCAGTTAAATATACAGCAGAGAAAAGCAGCAGAAACTACAGCTGGCCCTGTTCTTGTAATTGCAGGTGCAGGTAGTGGTAAGACAAGGACACTCACATATAGAACGGCGAATTTGATCCAAAAAAATATCTCTCCCCAAAATATACTAACTGTTACCTTTACCAATAGAGCGGCAGATGATATGAAAGAAAAGATAGAAGATCTGATTGGAAAAAAAAGTTTGGAAGAGATGTGTCTCGGTACTTTTCACAGTGTATGTCTTGGCATTTTGAGAGAAAATTTAAATAAAATCAACCGTCTGGAAGGATGTTTAATTTATGATAATATTGATTCTACGGATATTGTAGAGGATATTATATTTGAATTTGGATTGGATGAAGATAAATACAGTCCAAAGATGATTTATAATATTATCTCAAAAGCTAAAATAAACCTCATATCTCCTTCAGAACTGGTGAATAAATATGCTAAAAAAGACATCAGTTCTTCTATATATTTTTATAAAAATACTGCCATGATTTACCAGGAATATGAGAGGGTAGTAGAAAATAACAACTCTTTTGATTTTAATGATTTGATAAAAAAAACTATAGAACTTTTTGAACAGTATCCAGATGTTTTAAAAAAATATCAAAATTTGTTTAAGTATATCCAGGTTGATGAATATCAGGATGTAAATCATGCACAGTATAAACTTATAACAATGCTGGCAGAACCTGAGAATAATATTTTTGTTGTTGGAGATGACTGGCAGGGTATTTATGGGTTTAGAGGTGCTGATATAAATAATATTTTAGAATTTGAAGAAGATTATCCAGCCGCAGAAATCATTAAGCTGGAAAAAAATTATAGAAGCAGCAAAAATATTATTTCTGCTTCCAATGAACTTATAAAAAATAACAGTCAGAACAAGAAAAAAAGGACCTGGACAGAGGCAGCTCCGGGAGCCCCTATTTTTATTGCCAGAGCAGAAAACCCACAACTTGAAGCAAAATATATCTGTAAGAGAATAAACCATCTGATAGATTATTATAATTTTAAGTATAAAGATATTGCGGTTCTCTGCCGCAGCCATTTTCAGTCAATACAGCTGCAGAATCAGCTTCCTAAATTTAGAATTCCTCATCAGCTTGTCGGCGGTGTGAGTTTTTTTGACAGACAGGAAATTCGCTATCTGGTTAATTATCTTAAACTTTTGGTCAATCCAAATGACAGGCTTGCTTTAAAAAGGCTTTTTAAAATAGAAGTTGATGGAGTTGGAGAAATACTATTAAGTGAGATAAACAAATATGCCCTTCAAAATAATATGGATATCACTGATGTGTTTGAAAATCCATCTGAAGTTAGAGGAATTGGGAAAAAGAAAGCTGCCAATATAATAGAATTTCAGCGCAGAGTTATAGACAGTATCTCTGCACTCAAAAAGAAAAGAATGTCTGTTCACAAAAAAGTAATTGAACTTTTTGAAGCGGTAGAGTTCGAAAAAAATATTCTTGCAGAACTTGACTATCAAAAAGAGCGAGAAAAATATATAAATATGTTTCTTCAGGATATTGCGGATTTTGAGAAATATAACCGGGGGAAAACTCTCTATGATTATCTTTTAATAAATAAATTAATTGCAGATAAAGATATTTTAAATGAAGATGAAGATAATTCTGTACAGGTCATGACAGCACATGCCGCAAAAGGTCTTGAGTTTCCGGTTGTTTTTATAATTTCAGCAGAAGAAGAAATCTTCCCCCATTTAAAAAGTATGGAAGAAAAAGAATCTGGCAGCAACATTTATGCAGTTGAAGAAGAAAGAAGGCTTTTCTATGTTGCTATGACAAGAGCTGAAAAACTGCTCTTTATAAGCTTTTCTAACAAAAAAGTTCAAAACTCTGATGGTCAGTATCGTCAGAGTATTCCCTCACGCTTCCTTTATGAGCTGCCGGAAAATATATTGGATTTTGTAAATGTAAAGGCTGTAAAAGGGACAGGTCAGCTGGAAATGAGAAAAGATAAAAAAATAATTTAGCTGATGTCAATTTTGCATCATTATACAGCTGCAGTTATTTAATAAAATTACATTAAAGACCAGCAAGAAAATGAAAACTCAGCAAAAAATAGGATAAATAGAAAACTTTTTTGGGAAAAACTTGACAAAAACTGAGAGCAGTGATAAACTTTTAATTAACTTAAAAATAAATATGAATCATCTAGAGCGGCGGAGGGACTGGCCCTGTGATGCCCGGCAACCTACCTGAAATATAGGTAAGGTGCTAATTCCTGCATTTCCTGAACGGAGATGAAAGATGAGGGGTAATTTAATCCTCTCACAGAGGATTTTTTTTACTGCAGGCCGCTCTTAACAGGAGTGGTTTTATTATTTTATGAAGGGTGATTTTACAGTGATAAAAATTGAAAATTTAAGAAAAAGTTATCAATCAGCACATGGAGATATAGAAGCAATATCCGGTCTTGAACTGGATATTCATACTGGTGAGATATTTGGTATTATTGGACCAAGTGGTGCTGGGAAAAGTACTTTGATAAGAATGCTGAATTTGTTGGAAAAACCAACCGCAGGATCTATTAACATAAATGGTGTTGATTTGACAGAGCTTAGTTCTGAAGAATTAAGGCAGTCAAGACAGAAAATAGGAATGATTTTTCAGCATTTTAATCTGCTGTCTTCTCGTACCGTCAGGGGTAATGTAACTTTTCCTCTTGAAATAGCCGGTGTGGGAAAAAATCAGAGAGAAAAGAGAGCAGATGAATTGATAGAGCTTGTTGGGCTGACAGACAGAGCTGATCACTATCCAGCTCAGCTTTCAGGAGGTCAGAAACAGAGGGTTGGTATAGCAAGGTCACTTGCTAATGAACCGGATCTTCTGCTTTCTGATGAGGCAACATCTTCACTGGATCCAGAAAGTACCAAATCTATTCTGGATCTTTTAGGTCAAATTCGGGAGGAAATGAATCTAACTATTATCCTTATTACACATGAGATGGGTGTAATTAAAGAAATATGTGATAAAGTTGCAGTAATAGAAGAAGGTAAAGTTATAGAAGAAGGTAAAGTGCTCGATATATTTGCCAGACCCCAAAAGGATCTTACTAAAAAATTCATCAGTTCTGTGATAGACTTTGATCTGCCGCCAAAAGTTATAAAATTAATTAAAGAAAAACGGCCGGGTCAGCTGATACGAGTTTCATTTATTGGAGAAAAAACCCACAAGCCGTTAATATCCTATCTAATAAAACAGTATAATATAGATGCCAACATACTTTATGGTAATATAGATGAGATTCAGACAGTACCTTTTGGAACTCTCATACTGGATTTAGAAGGAAATCCGGAAAATATAGAAAAATCTATTAATTTTCTGCAAAATGAAGGTTTAAGAGTGGAGGTGTTAGAGAATGATTGAGGCTATATCAGGACTGGCCCGATACAATGCGTTAATGTGGTCAGGACTTTTAGAAACATTATATATGGTTGGACTTTCACTTGCTGTGGCAGTTTTAGGGGGGATTCCACTTGGTGTAATTACTACAATTACACGAGAAGGGCATATTCTTCCCAATAAATCACTAAACACAGTTTTGGATGGAATAATTAATATTGGTAGGTCAATTCCATTTATTATTTTAATGGTGGCAGTAATTCCATTTACCAGGATGATAGTGGGAACTTCCATAGGAACAACTGCAGCTGTAGTACCACTTTCTCTGGCTGCTATACCTTTTATGGCGCGAATAACTGATAATGCTCTGCTGGAAGTTGATCCAGGAGTTATAGAATCGGCTCATTCAATGGGAGCTGCTCCCTGGCAGATAGTGTACAAAGTTCTGCTGCCGGAATCACTTCCCGCTATAATGCTGGGTATTACTTTAACTGCTGTAAGTTTAATCAGTTATTCTGCAATGGCAGGTGCAGTTGGAGGGGGTGGTCTCGGCGATATTGCAATCCGTTATGGATATCAGCGATTTAAGCTGGGTATTATGCTGGAGACCATTGTTATACTGGTTTTACTGGTGCAGATAATTCAGTGGCTTGGCAATAAAGCTGCTGATGCTTTTGATCACCGATAAAATAAAATTGATCTATGTTGTTGGTGTTTTGAACATTTATAAATACAGATTAAAATCATAAGAAAAGACCATAAAAAAGGAGTGCTTAATAATGATAAAAAAAATAATCGTACTGATTGGGGTATTATCTATTTTGCTGGGAGGAACTGCAGGTGTTCTTGCAGCTGATTCTGTGCTAAAGATCGGCGCAACTCCAGTTCCACATGCTGAGATATTAAACCAGGTTAAGGATGACCTTGCAGAGGCCGGTATTGAGCTGGAAATCGTTGAGTTTACAGATTATGTAACACCAAATATTGCCCTTGCTGATGGCAGTATTGATGCAAACTTTTTTCAGCATGTTCCATATCTCAACAGTTTTAGTGCAGACAGAGGATTAGATCTTTCTGCATTAGAACCAATTCATGTAGAACCAATGGGATTATATTCTGATAAATATACTGATGTAGAGGAACTACCGGAAGGATCAACAATTGCAGTTTCTAATGACCCATCCAATGAAGGAAGAGCACTGCTTCTGCTGCAGGAAAACGGATTGATAAAACTTGAAAACCCTGAAGATCTCAATGCAACTCCATTTGATATAATAGAAAACCCCAAAAATCTGAAGTTTAAAGAATTAGAAGCAGCTCAGCTGCCTAGAATTCTACCTGATGTAGCTGCAGCGGTTATCAATACTAATTATGCTCTGGAAGCAGATCTTAATCCAATGGAAGATGCACTTCTTATGGAGGGAAGTGAATCTCCATATGCAAATGTTGTGGCTGTGAGAAGTGGAGATGAAGAAAGAGAAGATATAAAGAAACTTATGGAAGTACTCCAAACTCAGAAAGTTAGAGATTTTATTCTGGAGGAATATGAAGGAGCAGTTGTACCGGTATTTTAAACTTAGCCGGATAAATTTATCTACCTGGAGGTGTCCGTCTCGGACACCTCTATTTTCTTTTTCAGCTGATTTGTTATATAATATAGATACTGAAAAAGAGGTGAAAACTTATGAAAAAAAGTTTATTCAGCTTATATAGAATAATTAAATTTATGAAAGATTCTGATGTTAAATTAAGTAAAAAAATACTTTTTTTAGTTCCTGTTATATATTTGATAATCCCTTTTGATCTTATCGGAGATTTTTTTCCGCTGGCAGGTCAGCTGGATGATGTAGCTGTATTTGTAGTAATGTGGCCTATACTTAAAAATCTGCTCAATAAGTATGATAAAGGGGACAGAAATTTAAATAAAAATGATAAAAAGGATCCTGATGCTATAGATATGTCCAAAGAAGATTACACTGTAGAGTGACAGAAGACTGCAAAAATAATATTAGCCTTTAAATCAGCCGATAATTTTATCGGCTATTTTTTTTGCAGATATAATTTGACATTATAAATTTTTTTTTATATAATTAATGACTGACCAGTCAGTATAATAACACAGGAGGGTAAAAATGAGTAAAAATAGAGATACAAAAGAGGAGATATTAAAGTCTGCTGTAAGACTATTTTCAAAACATAATTATCATACAGTATCAATACTCGAAATTGCTGAATGTGCAGAAGTCAGCAAAGGTACGGTTTACTGGTATTTTGATAGTAAAAAAGAACTTTTTAGAGAAATTATTGTGCAGGGTCAGAGCTATTTTAATGAACATTTTAAAAAAATTGCAGGTTCAAATAAAAATAGTGAAGATAAAATTTGTGAAATAATAAAAACTGTTTTGGAAACATTAACCGAACATCTTAATTTTCTTACAGTTTTTAGAAATAATATGGAATTAATTAATAAAGAGATCCAAAATAAATTGGAAGAAAAGCATGATGAAATTATAAGAGTTTTTTCGCAAATTATTAAAGAAGGAATGGATGAAAAAATAATTAAAATAGGAAATCCTGTTCATATTTCAACCATGATATTATCGGTTTTGTTTACACCACATACACAGGATTTGATGATAAATAATATAGAAGGAATAGATAATCAGGTAGAGTTTGTTTATGATTTTATAATGAATGGAATAAGCAGAAAGGAGCAGTAGTATGTATAAAAAAATACAAAATAAAGCAGTGATTATAGCCGCTCTGATTTTGATTGTTTTATCTGCAGGTAATGCAGTTAAAGCTGCAGATGATTTGGAATTAAAAAAAGCAGTCCAGATTCTTTCTGAACAAAATAGAACCTTAAAAAATGCAAGAAAAGATATAGAAAATGCTGAAAAAGATATTCAGCTGTCAGAAAGATCTTATTTTCCCACAATGGATCTGCAGAGTTCATATACAAAGATGGATGAAGGACAGACTACACTTGATTTCCAGTCAATTGCAGAAGAAGGTATAGCTGGATTTGGTACAACTAAAACTTCTGATAAAAACTACAGTACATCTATAAACCTCACCCAGCCTCTCTGGCTGGGAGGGAAGGTTGGAATACAGAAGGAAATAGCCGGTTATAGTCTTGAAATAGCCAGAACTAATTATGAAAAAGTACTGGAAGAACAGCTTTTTAATCTTATTCAATCCTATTATGGTGTTCTTCAGGCTGAAGGAATGGTAGAAATAAGAGAAGAGGCACTTAATATTGTAAATGAGCATCTGCGGGTTGTAAAAAATAATATTGAAGCCGGTACAGCTATCAGGCAGGATCTGCTGCGCAGTCAGATAGAGCAGAGGCGGGCAAAAGAAGAATTGAGCTCGGCCAGAAATGATTTAAAAATAGCTCGAAAAAGACTGGCCCAACTGCTTGCTTCTGATAATGAATATAGAACAGTAAGGCCGGAATATGAACCTGATATCAACCTCAATCAGAACGAACTTTTTAAAACAGCAGTAGAAAATAATCCGGATTTAATGGTTTTAGAACTAAATAAACAGATAGTTGAATTAAACAAAAAGCTCAACAGCCAGTATTACAGACCTGATATAGCACTCAACGGATCTTATGACTGGTCTGGAGACGAATTTATGGCAGAAGAAGGAGAAAGCTGGTCATTAACAGTCGGAGTTTCTGTGCCCCTTTATGATGGTGGCAAAGGAAAAATTAATGCTGAGAAAAAAGAAAAAGAGCTGGAAAAACTCAATAACAATCAGCAAAATCTGCTGGAAAATTTGAGTATAGAAATTGAAGATGTTCTTTTGAATGTGGAAGAAAACAAAGAATTAATCGAACTGGAAGAGCTTTCACTGGAAAATGCAGAAGAAAATTTAGAAATTGCCAATAAAAGCTATGAAGCTGGAGTGGCAAGTAATACTGATGTAATAGATGCTCAATCAACCTATAATCAGGCTAAAGTTTCACTGCTCCAGGCAGAATACAGTTATGAAGTAGAATTGTTCAGAACTATTTATAGAAGTGGACAGCTAAAAGAATTTTTTGAGGATGTGATATAAGATGAATAAAAATAAGATAATAATATTTACATTACTATTTGTGTTCTTAAGTGTGTCTGTTTCTGCAGAAGTAGTAGAAATAACAGAAGCAGTTAAAGATGACATCAGTTTAAAAGAAACTGTGACAGGAACTTTGACTCCCATTAAGGAAGTTAATATTCCCGCTGAAATTGGCGGAACAGCTGCAGAAGTTAATATAGAATTGGGAGACTATATTAAAGCAGGAAAAAAAATTATAAAAATTGATGATGAAAGTCTTTTAATTCAAAAAAGGCAGGCAGAAGCGGCTTTAGAAAGTGCACAGGCAAATTATAGAGAATTAAAAAATGGAGCAACTGAAGA
>CAZLIW010000018.1:0-14551 GCA_964559325.1 uncultured Halanaerobium sp.
CCTCACCGATATTATGTGGTGGAATACTTGTTGACATACCTACTGCAATACCGGAAGTTCCATTAACAAGTAAATTTGGAAATCTTGCCGGTAAAACTTTAGGCTCTTCCAGTGATTCATCAAAATTGGGTACAAAATCTACAGTATTTTTTTTAATATCAGTTAATAGTTCTGAAGTAATAGGAGCCATTCTAGCCTCAGTATAACGCATAGCTGCTGCAGAATCTCCATCTATAGAACCAAAGTTACCATGCCCATCAACCAGAGGATACCTGTAAGAAAAATTCTGAGCCATCCTAACCATAGTATCATATACAGCTGTATCTCCATGTGGATGATACTTACCAAGTACTTCTCCAACTATACGTGCAGACTTTTTGTGTGGCTTATTTGAAGTCATTCCCAAATCATTTAATGCAAATAATATTCTCCTGTGAACAGGCTTTAATCCATCTCTAACATCAGGGAGAGCTCTCCCTACTATTACACTCATAGAATAATCAAGATAAGAATTGCGCATTTCCTGATCTATATCAATTTTCTTTACTCTTGCTGCTTTTTGTTCCAAAATATTTCACCAGCCTTTATCTTTTAGTAAAATTAAATATCCAGATTTTTTACTTCATGGGCATGTTTTTGAATAAATTCACGTCTTGGAGCAACTTTATCTCCCATAAGAATAGAAAAAGTCTCATCAGCTATAATAGCATCTTCAATACTAACCTGAAGCAGTATTCTATTTTCGGGATCCATAGTTGTGTCCCATAACTGATTAGGATTCATTTCACCAAGACCTTTATATCTCTGCAGGGAAATTCTATCTCTTCCCATATCATCAAGAAGTTCCTTTAAGGATTTATCATTATACACATATTCTTCTCTTCTACCCTTTTTAACTTTATATAAAGGTGGCTGTGCTATATATATATTACCATTCTCTAATAGTGGCCTCATATAGCGGTAGAAAAATGTCAAAAGTAAAGTCCTGATATGAGCACCATCAACATCTGCATCAGTCATAATTATTATTCTATCATAACGTAAATTATCTAAATCAAACTCTTCTCCCACACCTGTACCAATTGCAGTTATAAGAGCTCTAATTTCATCATTGTTCAAAATTTTATTTAAACGCGATTTTTCCACATTTAAGATTTTTCCTTTTAGCGGTAATATAGCTTGAAATTCTCGATTTCTTCCCTGTTTGGCAGAACCACCTGCAGAATCCCCCTCAACAATATATACCTCAGTATCATCGGCTTTACGTCGTGAACAATCTGCCAGCTTACCGGGGAGTGCTGTAGAAGTTAAAGCTGTTTTTCTTCTGGTTAAATCTCTTGCTTTTCTTGCTGCTTTACGAGCCTGAGCAGCATTTTGAGATTTATCTACAATTATTTTAGCAATTTTAGGATTTTCTTCCAAAAATGTCTTTAAAAATTTTGAGACAGCAGAATCCACAAACCCCCTAATTTCACTATTTCCAAGCTTAGTTTTAGTTTGTCCTTCAAATTGAGGATCAGCTAATTTAACACTTATAATTGCAGTTATACCTTCTCTAATATCCTCACCTTTTAGATTGTCATCATTTTCTTTCAAAATTTCTTTACTCCGAGCATAATCATTAAAAGTTCTGGTCAGGGCAGATTTAAACCCACTTAAATGTGTTCCACCTTCTTTTGTATTAATATTATTTGCAAAAGTATAAATTGAACTATTATATCCATTATGATACTGTATTGCAACTTCTAAAGAACTTTCTTCTCCTTCTTCTTCAATATATATAGGATCTGTAAATAGTGTTTTTTTGTTTTTATTTAAATATTGAACAAAAGAGATTAAACCACCATCATAGCAGAACTCATTTTCTTCAACTTCTTCTACTCTGGAATCTGTAATACTTATTTTTATACCTTTATTCAAAAAAGCCATTTCTTTTAAACGCTGGGACAAAACCCTGTAGTTAAAATCTACCTCCTCAAAAATTTCTGGATCAGGCTTAAATTCTATCGTTGTACCTGTACAACTGCTGTCACAGCTTCCAACTGTCTGAAGATTATAAACAGGAATACCTCTTTCATACTTTTGTTTATAAACTTTCCCATCTTTCCAGGAAATTTCTATTTCCATCCATTCGGATAAAGCATTTACAACCGAAACACCAACACCATGCAGCCCTCCAGAAACCTTATATCCTTCTCCTCCAAATTTTCCTCCAGCATGAAGGGTAGTCATAACTACCTCAACTGCAGGTTTATCAACCTGGGGATGAATTTCAACAGGAATACCACGTCCATCATCTCTAACCATAACAATATTCCCTGGTTTAATTTCCACTTCAATTTCACTACAATAACCTGCCATTGCTTCATCTATACTATTATCTACAACCTCATATACCAGATGATGAAGTCCTTCAATGCTGGTAGAACCAATATACATACCTGGTCTTTTTCTAACAGCTTCCAGACCTTCTAATACCTGAATATTTTCAGCCTCATATGTTCTTCTCTCATTAATATCCATCAATATCCCCCATTTTCTTCAATAAACTTATCTACCCTGCTTGCTAGTGTTTTAGATGAGATCATTGAAAGATAAATAGTCTCTCCGGTCAACACAAAAGAACGGGGATTCCCCCCCGAATAATCAACAATAAATCCTTCTTCATCAGAAATGGACATAAATTCTTTAGTAATATCTGAAGTAGTTGTTTTTTCTAAATCACCAATTAGTACTACTTCTTCTGATGAAATCATATTACCACCGCCAAGATGTAAAAACATGTGATAAATTCACCCTCTTCCTGTAATTCTCCCCTGATTAACTTCATAAATATTATAGGAGTTATTACGCAAACCTGATAAATTTTCTTCATCTGTTGCTGTAATAATAGTCTGTATATTATCTGCTATAACTTCAAGCAAAGTTCCTCTTCTTGAACTATCAAGTTCAGAAAATACATCATCAAGCAGCAAAACCGGATATTCACCTGTTTCAGATTTCATAAATTCCAGTTCTGCCAGTTTTAAGGCCAGAGCAGCAGTTCTCTGCTGTCCCTGAGAACCATATTTTCTTAATTCTTTTTCATTTACTTTTAGAATAAGATCATCTCTGTGTGGACCTATTACTGTATAACCTCTATTTATCTCCTGTTCTCTATTTTTAAATAAATTGTCTTTAAAAATTTTTTTCAACTCTACTTCGCCCAGTTTTCGAGAAAATCCTTCCAAACTAATATCATATTCTAATTCTAAATCTTCACTTCCCTCAGTAATCTGCCTTTGAGCAAGCCGAGCCAGAATTTTTAACTTATCAATAACTTCTATCCTTTTAAGAATAATTTTACTTCCTATTTCAGAAAGCTGACTGTCCCAAATTGAAAGCATATCTCCTTCTGAAGACATATTTCGATCCCGAATAGATTTTAACAAATTATTTCTCTGCTTTAATATATGATTATATTTTCCCATAAGATGATGGTAGTACCTACTCACCTGAGAAATTTCTAAATCAATAAAATTTCTTCTGTGTGAAGGACCTTCTTTAACAAGTTTCAAATCTTCTGGAGAAAAAAGAACAACATTAAGATAACCCATAATTTCATTTATCTTAGAAAGTGGGTTATCATTTAATTCAACTTTTCTTCCACTGCTGTCAAACCGCATTGCCAGCTTTATTTTTCCATCTCTTTTACTTAAAATTGACTGAACAAGTGCCTGATTAGATTCCCATTTAATCATCTCAGAATTCACATTTGTTCTGTGAGAATCTGCAGTTGCCAGAATATATATTGCTTCAAGAAGATTTGTTTTCCCCTGCCCATTGGCTCCAAGAAATATATTTAAATTTGGATTTAAATCAAGTATTAACTCATCAAAATTTCTAAATTGTCGGCAGAGAATTTTTTTAAGATACATTTTTAGCCTCTACTCACTAAAAATGTTTTTTTATTAGGTAAAAAAGTAACTTCATCACCAGGCACTAAAGTTCTACCTCTCTTCTTTTCTATTTCTCCATTAACCTCAATTTCTCCTGCCTGGATCAAGTTTTTGGCTTCTCCACCTGTCATAACTATATTAGACCATTTCAAAAACTGATCCAGTTTGATCGATTTGGTATTTATTTTAACATTTTCCACGAATATCACTCCTTTAAGACTGTGATCTAACAGGCATAATTAAATAAATAAATTTATCTTCTTCAGATTTTATAACCAGAGGATTAAGTGGTCCTATCATTTCAATCTTAACCTCTTCATCATCTAATACTTTTAGAACATCAAGTAAATATCCGGCATCTATGTTTATATTTTGTTCATTTCCATTCATTTCTATATTTACCTCTTCATGTGCATATCCAGAACTACCTTCAATCGAATCAATTTCCAGCAGATTATTATCTGCCTTCAATGTTATTATATTTGCATCCAGTCGCGCAATTAATGATGCTCTTTTTACAGCTTTATGAAGTCTGGATAAATTTGCATGAAACTCAGAATTGAATTCATCAGGTATAACTAATTCATAATTTGGAAATTTACCTTCTATTAATCTTGATATAAGTACAATTCCATTAAATTTAAATTTAACATAATTTTCGTCTATTACAATTTCAGCAGAACCTTCTTCTTCCAGTAGACTGTTTAATTCCTGAAGTGTACTTCCTGGAAGAATAACCTCAACATTTTTATCAGTATTTGTCTTCATATCCGCTTCAATATAGGATAATCTATATGTATTTGTAGATACCATTCTTACTTCTTCCGGTTTTATAACAAATAAAGCGCCAGTTAAAGCTGGCTGTGTTTCATCGCTCGAAGTAGAAATTCTTACTTTTTCTATCATATCTTTTAATTTAACAGCAGAAAAATTAAATTCTGCATTTTCATTTACTTCAGGTAAATTAGGAAATTCATCCGGATCATAACCATTAATTTTAAATAAAGAACTTAAACATTTTAGCTCTGCCTGCCATTTATCTGTATTTAAATTGAAATCAATTTTCTCATTAGGTAGTTCTCTAACAATATTTAAAAGTTGATTTGCTGGCAGTACAATTGATCCTTCATTTTCTATATCAGCTTTTATCCTGTATTCTATTCCCAACTCAAGATCTGTTGCTTTCAAAATTAATCCATCATTAGAAACAGCTTTTATATGTACACCTGTAAGAATTGGAAGTGTTTTGCTTGTAGCTACAGCTCGACGCACAATATTTAAACCATTATAAAGATCTTTCTGATTTACTTTAAATTTCAAATTTAATCCCTCCAGTTTTTAGTTATCCACAAAAATAAAATTTTAAAATTATAGTTAGTTTATATATAAAACTAGTAGTAATAGTAGTAGGGGCTGTTGATATGTGGAAAACCCTTAACAGCAGGACAGTTTAGCAATTGTACCTGTAGATAAGATGTTGATTAAAGGATGTAAAGTTATCCACATACTAACAGTTTAAATTTATTAACAAATTATCAACAGGGACCTTAATAACTATCCACAGATTTTGTTGATAATTATCCGTGCTTAATTTCATCTAGCAAACGATCAATTTTATTTTTAAAATCCAGTTCATTTTCCAGCTTTTCCTGAATTTTATTATGGGCATGAATAACAGTTGTATGATCTCTGCCTCCAAATTCATCTCCTATATGAGGAAGAGAAAAATCGGTTAACTCTCTGGAAAGATACATTGCTATTTGTCTGGGAAAAGCAATGTTCTGAGTTCTTTTTTTAGATTCCATATCTTCCATTTTTAAATTATAATTTTCAGTAATAATTTTTTTAATTCTTTCTATATTAACTTCAATATGTTTTTCCTGATTTTTATTAACTAAATCTTTAAGAGCTTCTCTGGCAAGATCTACATCTACTTCTCTATCTACAAGGGAAGAATAAGCAATAACTTTAATAAGAGCACCTTCTAATTCTCTAATATTAGATTGTATTTTATTTGCGATATAAATAACTACTTCATTGGGAATTGTAAGATTCTCTATATCTGCTTTTTTCCTCAAAATAGCTATTCTCGTTTCCAGATCAGGTTTTTGAATATCTGTAATAAGTCCCCATTCAAAGCGAGATCTCAATCTTTCTTCAAGAGTAGGTATTTCTTTAGGAGGTCGATCACTTGATATAATAAGTTGCCGGTTAGATTCATGTAATGTATTAAAAGTATGAAAAAATTCTTCCTGTGTTCTTTCTTTACCTGCTAAAAACTGAATATCATCTACCAGAAGAATATCAATATTTCTGTATTTATCTCTAAAATCTACTGTGCTGTCATCTTTAATAGAGTTAATTAATTCATTTGTAAAGGTTTCTGAAGAAACATATACCACTTTATAATCAGGATTATTTTTTAAAATAAAGTGTGCAATTGCCTGCATAAGATGGGTTTTTCCCAGTCCTACATCCCCATAAATAAAGAGAGGATTATATGCTTTTGCAGGTGCTTCAGCCACAGCCAACGAAGCAGCATGGGCAAATCGATTGCTGTTACCCACAACAAAAGTGTCAAAAGTATATTTAGGATTAAAACCATTTTGAAGTTCAATATTATCTTCTTCTTCAGATTCATTTTTGGAATTTTTCTCTGATTCAATATCAGAAATAACAGTGCTGTTTTCATTTTTCTTAAAATCTTTAACTTCATCCGGGGTTAATAATATAAGAGACCATTTATTTCCGGTTAGTTTAACCAGAATATCTTCAATTAACTCTGTATATTGAGATTCAATCCAGTCTTGAATGAAATTATTGGGAACCTGTAATATTAATTGGCTGTCATCTGTTGTAGTAACCGGTTTTGTTTCCGAAAACCAGGTATTAAAGCTGGGATTACTTAATTGTCCTTTAATAGTTTCAAGAGTTTTTTTCCATATGTGATCAAGTTCTTTTTGCGAAAAAGACATAAAATACCTCCTGTAGTTCATTAAATATATCATTAGGAAAAGATATCCCCACAATTGGGGATAAAATATAGAGTTTTCCACATTCCTGTGGAAAACTGAGCCAGTTATCCACAGGAGTTTTGATGAATATAGTACCTGTTATGATAGTGAAAATAATAATTATGAAGAAAAATAATAAAAAAATTTGTGAATAAAAAAGAAAAAGTTATCCACAAAAGTATGCTGTTATCAACAATTTGTGGATAAAAAACAGATGTTTTGTGGATAAGTAGGGATAAAATACTAAAATTTTAGATTTTGTGGACTAAAAAATTAACAGGCTGTTAATAGATAGTTAACTAATCTGATAAAAAAGTTAAACGTCCTCTTACAAATAATCAATATAATAATAACAGATTATCAACAATTTATCAACAAAAATAATTCTTATAATATTTGTGGATAAGTTAAAAATCCTTGACTCTATTATATAAATAACATATAATTTTAAATGAATAAGTAAAATAAATTGGAATTTTTGTGTACTGTTTTATTGGGAGGTCTTTTAGTGGAGAGTTTAAAAACGAATAGTGAGTTTAAAAGAGTTTATAAAAATGGAAAATCATATGCAACCAGAAATCTTGTTATATACTGGCTTCCAACAAAATTAGATAAAAATCGATATGGATTTTCTGTCAGCAAAAGAGTTGGAAAGGCAGTTGTTAGGAACAAAATAAAAAGAAGGTTGAAAGAAATTATTAGGGAATTCGAAAAACAATATAATTTTAAAACATATGATATCATTTTTATAGCTCGCAATCCAATTGTAGATCTTGATTTTTCTCAGCTTAAAAGAGATGTGCGCCGTTTATACGGAAAATCAGGACTCATTAAATAAATTGGAAAAATATTATTAGGAGATGTAGATTTATGCAGAAAATATTTTTAACTCTGATAAATATCTACCAGAAAGTTATCTCTCCCTGGACTCCTAAAAGCTGTCGTTACTACCCTACTTGTTCAGAGTACAGCAGGCGCGCAGTTTTAAAATATGGAGCCCTTAAAGGTGGGTGGATGGGATTGAAGCGTATTCTGCGCTGTCATCCATTTCACTCAGGAGGATATGATCCGGTAGAATAGGAGGAATTTATTTAATGTTCATTTTTAGCTGGTTAAGTGATTTTATGACAAATGCACTAGTATTTATCCATGGTCTGGTCGGTAACTATGGTCTGTCAATTATACTTTTCACTTTGATTATCAAGTTATTGCTTTATCCATTAACTGCAAAACAGACCAGGTCAATGAAGGAAATGCAGGAATTGCAACCTGAAATCAAGAAACTCCAGGATAAGTATAAAGATAATAAAGAAAAGCAGCAGGAAGAGATGATGGATCTTTATAAAAAACATAATATTAATCCTGCAGCAGGATGCCTTCCAATGATTCTGCAGCTTATTATCTTAATACCACTTTATCGTTCCATTTTAGCTATGGGACCAACTATGCAGAATAGTACATTTCTCTGGATAGGTACTTTAACGAGTGGTTCTTTAGCTGAACCAGATGTGGCTATTGTTATTCTAAATGCTATTGTAATGATAGGTCAAACATATTTAACTCAAAAAATGTCAGGCAGCGGACAAAAAGGTAATATGATGATGTGGATTATGCCGCTATTTATCGTATTTATTGGATTTCAACTGCCGGCTGGAGTGCTGTTGTACTGGTTTACATCTACATTATTTACAGTAGTTCAGCAGTATATTTTGGCCAATGAACCTAGTAAAATTAAGGAGGCCGCAGAATAATCATGGAGAGTACCACTATTGTTAAAGAAGCAAAAACTGTCGATGGAGCAGTGGAAAAAGCCTTAAAAGAACTGGGTATTACTGAAGAAGAAGCAGAAATAAAAATAATTGATGAAGGAAACAGAGGACTGCTGGGGCTGATTGGTGGTAAAGATGCTGTTGTGGAAGTCAGCAAAAAGTTTAATCCTATTGAAGAAGGGAAAGAATTTTTGGATACGCTCTTTACTAAAGCTAATTTAGATGTAGAAGTAGAGATTGTCGAAGAAAAAACAGACGATGAACAGGTTTTATATAATCTAAAAAGTCCAGAGCTGGGACTTGTAATTGGTCACAGAGGAGAAACACTGGATGCACTTCAATACATCAGTTCAATAGTAATTAATAAAGAATTGCTGGAATATTATAGAATTTTACTTGATGCAGAGGGGTATAGAGATAGAAGAAAAGAAACTCTGGAAAGACTGGCCAGAAAACTGGCAGATAAAGCTGTACAAAAGGGAAGGAAAGTTGTTCTGGAGCCGATGCCCCCTCATGAAAGGCGAATTATTCATATGGAATTAAAAGATAATTCCAAAGTTAAATCTTACAGTGAAGGGAAAGAACCGTTTCGCAAAGTAATGATTGAACCGATTAAATAATAATTGGGATCTGCAGATATGAATTTAATTTTAAACCCAGTGGGATGTTTCCTGCTGGGTTAAATTATTCGGGAGGTGTAAAAATGGATATTTTGAGAGAGGATACTATTGCTGCTGTTGCGACACCCTTTGGGACTGGAGGTACCGGAAAAATACGTATAAGTGGTCCTGATGCCTATAAAATAGGTGATATTCTTTTTAGAAGTGCAAAAAATAATAAAAAAATTTCAGAGCAGAAAACATATACTGCTCATTATGGTCATATAGTAGATCCTAAAAGAGATAAAATTATAGATGAAGTAGTTGCTTTATTAATGAAGAGTCCTCATTCGTTTACTGGAGAAAATGTTTTGGAATTTGATTGTCATGGTGGGATGACACCATTGAGAAGTGTTCTAGATCTGGTTCTGGAAAATGGTGCCAGGCTTGCTGAACCTGGAGAATTTTCTCGGAGAGCATTTTTGAATGGTCGTATAGATTTGGCTCAGGCAGAAGCAATTATTGAAATAATAAATTCAAAAACAGATAAAGGACTGGATATAGCAGTTGACCAGTTGAGTGGGAAGCTTTCGGTAAAAGTAGATGAAATAAAAGAAGAGGCAGTGGAAATTTTAGCACATCTGGAAGCTGCAATTGATTATCCTGAAGATGAGATAGAAGGTTTTTCTTCAAAAAGATTGGCAGATCGTCTGGAGCATATAAAAGAAGAAATTAAAAAACTTCTTTCAACAAGTCAGCAGGGGAAAATATATAAAGAAGGTTTAAAAACAGTGATTGTTGGGAAACCTAATGTAGGAAAATCTAGTCTACTCAATTATTTTTTAGAAGAAAAAAGAGCAATTGTAACAGATATTCCCGGAACAACAAGAGATGTAATAGAGGAATATGTTAATTTAAAAGGTATACCTCTAAAAATAATTGATACAGCAGGTATAAGAGATACCGAAAATGAAGTAGAAAAAATTGGAGTGGAGAGAACAAGACAGTCTGCCTCTAAAGCGGATCTTGTACTTTTTATGCTGGATATAAGCCAGGGACTTACGATGGAAGATAAAGAAATATATAAACTTATAAAAGAAAAGCCAGTTATAGTAATTGTAAATAAAACAGACCTAAATTCGGAATTGAGCCGCAGTAACATAGAAAAAGAGTTCAGCGAACACAATATACTCTGGATTTCTCTTTTGGAAGAAGAAGGACTGGATAATTTAAGAAATGAAATTATGGATGAGATACTAAAAGATGAAATAGAAACAGATGCTGATTTAATTATTACCAGAAGTAGGCATAAAAATGCTTTAAAAAAATCATTATCAGCAGTAAAAAGAGTGATTGTTTCACATGAAACAAATTTGCCTTATGATTTTTTGACAATAGATTTAAAGGACTGCCTTAATGCTCTGGGAGAAATCACTGGAGAAACGGTAGCTGAAGATATTATTGATAGAATTTTTACAGATTTTTGTCTGGGTAAATAAAGAAAGGAGACTAAAATGGATTATCATAAATACCCCAAAGAATATGATGTAATAGTTATTGGAGCAGGTCATGCAGGGTGCGAAGCTTCACTAGCTCCAGCTAGAATGGGATTAAAAACCCTTACTTTAACAGTTAGTTTAGATCATGTAGCATTTATGCCCTGTAATCCTTCACTTGGAGGTCCAGGAAAATCTCATATAGTCAGAGAGATTGATGCTTTAGGTGGAGAAATGGCTAGAAATATGGATCAAACAATGATCCAAATTAGAATGCTGAATACCAGTAAAGGCCCAGCAGTCCATGGTTTAAGAGGGCAATCAGATAAGGATGATTATCATAAAAGAATGAAACAGGTTTTAGAACAGGAAGATAATATAGATTTAAAACAGCAGATAGCTGAAGATATTATTGTGGAAGATGGTAAAGTCAAAGGTGTGGTAACAAAAACAGGAATATTTTTCCCGGGTAAAAAAATTGTTTTAACAACCGGAACTTTTTTAAAGGGAAGAATAATAATTGGAGAAGCTGAATTTAATGCCGGGCCAAACCAGCAGTATCCAGCAAATAAACTTTCAGGAAGTTTAAAGGATTTAGGAATTAATTTACGCAGATTTAAGACTGGGACTCCACCTAGGGTAAGTAAAAAATCACTTGATTTTTCAAAAATGGAGCCACAGCCCGGAGAGGAAGGCTTGAAATTTTCTTTTGAATCTGAGCCTTTAACTGGAGAACAGGCAATGTGTTATTTGACCTATACAAATGAAGAGACTCATAAAATTATTGATAAAAACAAAGCAAGAACTCCTCTTTTTAGTGGGGTAATAGAGGGAGTTGGCCCTCGTTATTGTCCTTCAATTGAAGATAAGGTTGTTCGTTTCCCGGATAAAGGAAGACATCAGCTGTTTTTAGAACCAGAAGGTTTGGATACAGATGAATATTATGTTTCTGGTCTTCCAACGAGTTTACCCTATGATGTACAAATTGAGATGACAAAAACCATAGCAGGTTTAGAAAACGTTGAGATTATGAGACCTGGCTATGCAATTGAGTATGATTGTGTTGACCCAGAAGAACTAAAGCTTGATTTGGAACTCAAAAAAATAAAAGGATTATATACCGCCGGCCAGATTAATGGTAGTTCTGGTTATGAAGAGGCGGCTGGACAGGGTTTAATTGCCGGAATTAATGCAGCCAGAAGCTTACAGGAAAAAGATCCAATTATTTTAAAAAGATCAGAATCCTATATTGGAGTTTTAATTGATGATTTAGTTACAAAAGGAACTCCAGAACCTTATAGAATTATGACTTCAAGGGCAGAATATAGACTTGTTTTGAGACAGGATAATGCAGATCAGAGATTAACACCTCTTGGTCGAGAAATTGGTTTGGTTAGTGATCAGCGATATGATAACTATCAGGCAAAAGTTGCAGCTGTTGAAAAAGCATTATCCTATTTAAGAGCAGCTGAGAATCAGGTTAATCCAACCAAAGAGGTAAGAGTTAAACTAGAAGAACTGGGTAGTGGTAATTTGAGTAAACCAGTAAGTTTGGAAAAATTATTGCGACGGCCAGAAATTTCTTATTCCGACCTTGATTTTTTTGCTGAAAATTTACCGAAAATAAAGAAAGATGTTCAGGAGCAGGTAGAAATTCAGGTTAAATATAAGGGATATATTGCACGTCAGGAAGCTCAGGTTGAACAGTTTAGAAAAATGGGAGAAAATAAAATACCAGCAGAACTAGATTATAATCAATTAGAAAATTTGAGACTAGAAGCTCGAGAAAAATTAAATAAAATTAAACCTTTATCAATTGGACAGGCCTCACGTATTTCAGGTGTTTCTCCGGCTGATATTTCAGCTTTAATGATTTATTTAGAACAGTATAAGAGGCAAAATAAGGATGATCAAGATGGAGATTAGTAAAAATGAGTTTATAAAAAAATTAAAAGAAGGAATTGAAGCTTTAAATATTTCCTACAGCAGTGAGCAGCTTGAACAGCTGTGGGAATATTATTTGTTCTTTATTAAAGAAAATAAAAAGTATAACTTAAGTTCTATAACCAAAGCAGAAGCAGTAATAAAGAAACATTTTTTAGATTCTTTGGTAATTTTAAATCAATTAAATTTTCAGAATAGAAAAAGATGGCTTGATATTGGAACTGGAGCTGGTTTTCCCGGCTTAGTTTTAAAACTTTTTTTACCTGGAGATAGTTTTTATTTATTAGATTCATCATCTAAAAAAGTTAATTTTTTAAATCAGCTTATTTACAAGTTAAATATTAATGGAGTTGAAGCAACTCACGGTAGAGCTGAAGACTTAGCAGATATTGAAGGCTGGAGAGAATCATTTGATTTTGTTACTTCAAGAGCTGTTGCTCCACTGAATATTTTACTTGAATATGTACTTCCTTTTGTCAGAAAAGGTGGATATGGATATTTATACAAAGGACCTGATTATAAAAAGGAAATAGATGAAGCTGATAATGCTTTAAAATCTTTGGGTGGAAAAATTAAAAAGACACTTGAGGTTAATGTTCCTGGATTATCTGCGGAAAGATATATTATAGTCGTAGAAAAAACAGAGATTACAGATAAAAAATATCCGCGCAGAGCTGGCATTCCAGGGAAACGCCCCTTATAAAAAAGAAGGATTTTGTACAACAGTAAAGAATAACATAATTGGAGCAGACGGGAGGCAAAGTCGTATGAAAATACCTTTTTTGAGCAGAGATGATGTTCAGGAAAATATTAAAAAAATTTCTGTCGATGAAATAGAAACAAATCCTTTTCAGCCGAGAAAAGATTTTGATGAAGATGAGATACTTGATTTGGCAGCTTCCATTGATAGCTATGGAATTATTCAGCCGATAACAGTGAGAAAATTAGAAGAAAAATATCAGCTTATAGCTGGAGAAAGAAGGTTGAGAGCTGCTGTTAAAGCGGGTAAAGAAGAAATTCCCGCTGTAATTAGAGATTTTACCAATCAGGAAATGGCAGAAATTGCTCTTGTGGAAAATCTTCAAAGAAAAGATTTAAATTTTATGGAAGAAGCTTCAGCTTATTCCCGTTTGCTTGATGAATTTAATCTAACACAGCAGGAGCTGGCCGATAGAGTTGGGAAAAGTCAGTCTACAGTTGCAAATAAAGTAAGGCTGCTCAATCTGCCTGAATCTGTCAGGAAAAAGATGAAGATTCCTTTTTTAAGTGAACGTCATGCGAGATCTTTATTGAAACTTGAATCAGAAAAAGAACAGATATCTATTTTAAAGATGGTTATAAAAAAAGAGCTGACAGTAAGAGAAACAGAGAAGATGATTGAAAAGAGACTTAATCAGGAAAAAGAACAAAAAAAGAAGGTAATTACTGTTTTTAAAGATTTAAGGATTTTTACAAATACACTTAATAAAACCATTAAAGATATGCGGGATGCTGGACTTGCTGTAGATGTTGATAAAGAAGATAGGGATGATTATATTGAATATACTATTAGACTTCCCAGGAATGTTAAGGGGTGATTACTTTGGGCAAAAAAATTGCGATTGTAAACCAGAAAGGCGGGGTTGGAAAAAGCACGACTGCTGTGAATCTGGGTGCAGGTATCGCTGAGTTGGGAAAAGAAGTACTTTTAGTTGATGTTGACCCTCAGGGAAATGCTAGTAGTGGGGTTGGCCTGGATAAAAGCAACCTTGAATTAAGTATATATAATGTTTTAATTGAAGATGAAGATGC
>CAZLIW010000019.1:0-13894 GCA_964559325.1 uncultured Halanaerobium sp.
ACCAGATTGTTTGTCTCAAACGATTGGTAGTCGATAGTCTTTACTTTGCTTTCTTCAGCCAGTTTTGAGATTTCTATGATTTCAATTTCCTGTCCAGAAAATATACCACTGGAGTTATTAGAAAAAATATTAGCTGGTATAAAAATTTTGTTTATCTGCAGACTTAAAAATCAAAGAATACATGGAATAAAATTATATAAATTTTTCAGACTTGTGTCCAGCAGATGATTATATAATAAATGATTTAAAAAGACCACCAAGTATAACCCTGATGGTCTTAGCTTTATAAGCGTCAATCATCTGAAAATATCAGATGTATACACATATTTATATTTTATTATCTTTTAGTTAAAGTTATATTCTGTTACGATTTTTTCTCTATCTGTTGTCTGATCCAGATAATATTCATAACTACAGATGCCGAGGAATGACCCTGATATATTATATACATTCTCATATCCCATTCCCTGTAGAGCCATTACAGCATTATAACTTCTTTGGGCTGAACGGCAGTGTAAGTATACAGGCTGATCTTTAGGTATTTCATCAACTCTATTTCTCAGTACACTTAAAGGAATATTAACAGAATTCACAAGGTGTCCTTCTGCAAATTCATCTTCTTCGCGGACATCTACTATAAATGCATCATTTTCTACAAGTTCTCTTACTTCTGTAACTCTAACCTGTTCAAATACTCCATTAAGAAGATTTAATCCTACAAGTGCTGCATGATTAACCACATCTTTTGCGGTTCCAAAAAGTGGTGCATAACACAGTTCCATCTCCTTTAGATCTTCCAATGTTCCGCCCATTAAAATAAGTGTTGCAATTACATCTATTCTCTTGTCAACATTACCCTTACCGATGGCCTGTGCACCTATAATTCTTCCTGTTGGGTATTCATAAAGAAGTTTAAAGTGCATTGGATTGCTTTCCGGCATTAAACCAACTTTATCTCCAGGTATAACATATACAACATCATAAGAAATACCGGTTTCTTTTGCAGTTTTTTCGTTTAAACCAGTAGAAGCAGCATTTAAGTCAAAAATTCTAACAATTGAAGAACCAATAGTTCCATTATTTCTGTGCGGGATACCATATATATTATCAGCAGCAGCTCTCGCCTGTCTTTGAGCTGGACCTGCTAAAGGTAATCTTGTTTTTCTGTGGGTCATTCTGCAGTAAACTTCTATAGCATCTCCAACTGCATAAATATTATCATCATTTGTCTGATAATTGTGGTCTACTTTAATTCCACCGGTTTCTCCTATTTCCAATTCGGCATCTTTGGCCAGATTTGTTTCTGGAGAAACACCAATTGCCATTACAACAGCTTTAGCATCAATTTCTTTTCCTGATTTTAATATAATAGAATTATCAGTGATTTCAACAAGAGCATCATTTAAAACAAGGTTTACATCTTTATCATAAAGTTCTTTATGCAGCAGCTGAGCCATATCGAAATCAAAAGGAGCCATTACCTGATCCATTGCCTCTACAAGACTTACATTTTTGCCAGCATCATGAAGATTTTCAGCAACTTCAACACCTATAAATCCAGCACCAATAACGGCAACATCTTCGATATTGTTTTCATTAATATAAGTATGTAATTTATCAATGTCGACTACATTTCTGACTGTAAATACATTATCTTTTTTAACGCCCTTAATACTTCCGGGAAGAATTGGATTGGCACCAGGGGAAAGAACAAGCTTATCATAAGATTCTTCGTATTCCTCACCGGTTTTTAAATTTTTGACTGCCACCTTTTTTTCTTCTCTTTTTATTTTAGTCACTTCACTATTTACCCGTGCATCAATATTGTACTGAGTTTTGAAACAGTTTGGACTCATTAAAACAAGGTCATCACAGCAGTCAACTGTGTCACTTAAACGATACGGAAGACAGCAGTTAGAAAAAGAAACATTTGGTCCTCTCTCAAACATAACAATCTCTGCTGATTCGTCCAGTCTTCTGGCTCTGGCAGCAGCAGATGCACCACCAGCTACACCACCAATAACAACAATTTTATTGCTCATAATTAATATCCTCCTGTAAATTTTATATTTTTAAAATCAAAATTACTAACTGTTAATTTTATCAGTAAATTTATTACTTACAACTCCACCAATTATCATAAATACGAGGAAAAACCATCCGGAAAGTGAGAAGTTTGCAATTGGTGTATAGAGTGCTCCAACATTACACCCATTTGCAAAACGAGTTCCAAGTCCCATTGTTATACCACCAAGTGCATATAATATTACTTCTTTTTTGCTGATATTTAACCCGGCAGAAAATGATTCAGATAGTTTTGCAGCTGTCAAAAGATAAATTATTGCTCCCACTACAATACCAAAATTCTGTACTGAAATCTGGTGTTCAAAAAATGGCAGATCAAATACACCTGCTGACATATGTGTAAATTCTGACAGAGATTCAGCAGAAATTCCAAAAATCATTAAGAATTTACCAAACCAGATTCCATAAGGAGTAGAAGCTCCCCATCCGGCTCCGGTGATACCCATCATAAGTGTAAAGATCAGTGCTAAAACTATTCCACCCTGTTTTAAAGTCCAGGGTTTTTCAAAAAAGTGATAATAGGTATCTGAACTAAATAGTTTGAAATTGTTTAGGTCAATGGATTCAACATTATCCTGAACCTTTTCAATTGGAAGACCTTTATATTTTCCAGTCTTGATCTGATACTGCTCATAGAAATAAGATAAAACTGTAAATATAAGACAGAGGCCTCCAAGAACTACCAGTCCTCCCAGATAACCTTCAAACCCATCTCCCTGGAATAAGTCAGGCAGAAACACACCACCAGATGTTCTATAGCCTATATAAGTGCTGTACCATGATTCCCTAATCCAGCTTGCTGTATTCTGTATCGGAAAGCCGAGGAAAACACCCATGCCGAAGAAAATAAGTGTAATAAATGCCCTTGGTAGTCCTACAGGCAGGTCAGTTAAAACCCCACTTGCACAGCAGACAGAAAGAGACATTCCAAACCCAAAGAAAAATCCGCCCAGAAGAAGACCGGCGTTTATTGGGTTGATCCACAGATTATAGCTGGCAGGATCTCTTCCAAACAGAAATGCTGTTGTAAGAAGAGCTGTAATAAAAAACATGAACATCAGAGTTCTCATTAATTTGGTAGAACCTGCTCTGTAGGCTCTGTTTACACTTCCAGCGAATCCAGTGTAAGCTCTTGCCAGAGCATATCCTATTCCTGTACCGACCAATAATCTAAAAAATAAAATATCTGTTTTTAAAAAGAATTTAGCTCCAATTAATACTATTAAAGCAGCTGCAAATCCTATTAATCTTTCGAATTTTTTCACTTTGTTACCCTCCCTCATATATCTTTAAATTTATTAATTATATTAATAATAGAGCATAATTAAAATTATTGAATGCAGAAATATAATTTATAAAAACTTTGTTCTTAAATTCGCAAAAGAAAGCAAAAAAATACCTGTTCACCTCTCTTTAAATAATATTATATTCACAAAATCATACTCTACTGATAATTATATACCATCTATAATTAATACTAAAATAATAATATCTTATACTGAATAGCTATATTTTATATATGAGTGATTAACTATACATTAATTAGGGAAGAAAAATATAAAAATGGAAGAATAAAAAGGGTAAAATTGAGAAAGATAAAAATATATTATAAAATAATGGTAATAAAGAATTGCGAGGAGGAATTAAATTGAGTCTTAAAAATTTAAAAAAGGGTGCTGAGATAATTCTAAAAGGCTGTATGAAAGTTCGTGAAAAAGAAAATTTACTCATAGTATCAGATTTTGAAAATAAAAAAGTTGCAGAAGTGTTAGCCGAATATGGTAAAGAACTTGGAGCTGAGGCTGTGGTAGTTAATTTTTTCAGAAGAAGTTCTCATGGCGAAAATCCGCCCGAAACTGTTATATCTGCTTTGTGCAGAGCAGATGCGGCTGTGCTGGCAGCGGTTTATTCTTTAACTAATTCAGAAGCAAGAAGAAGAGCGGTTGAATCCGGCACAAGGATTATAAGTATTCCAGACTGCAGTGAAGAACTTTTTGATTCTGCAGCATTAGATGCTGATTTTAAAGAACAGAAAAAAACAATAGATAAAATAGGAGATCTAATGACAGAAGGGAAAGTTATTTCTGTAACTTCTGAGGCCGGTACAAATTTTACTTCAGAATTATGTGGCAGAAAGAGTGTTAAACAGACAGGGCTGGCAGATAAACCGGGCAGCTGGTCACCGTTTCCCAATATTGAAGTTGCAGTTGGTCCGGATGTTGAAACTTTAAATGGAACATTTGTTGTTGATGGAGTAATTATTCCTGGTGGATATGTGGATAAGCCTGTCAAAATTGCGATACAGAATGGGCGTATTGCTGAAATTCAGGGGGGCGTTTCTGCACAAAAGTTTAGTAAGCTGCTGGCATCTTTTGACTGTGAAAACATTTATAATATTGTTGAAATAGGTATTGGATGTAATCCAAACTCTGAGTTTGGTAAAGGAAGCATGGGAGAAGATGAGAGTAAATTCGGTACTCTTCATCTTGGAGTTGGAGAAGGCAATAGCTTTGGAGTACCTAATTCTGCCCCCGCCCATCTTGACCTTGTTATCAGAAATCCCCGGGTTGAGATTGATGGACGATTAATATTGGCAGAGGAAAAACTACAGATGTGAACCTACCTCTCCAACTAAATATTCAGGTAGAGTTTTCTTTGGTAGGGTTTTGGTAAATTTATTTTAAACCAATCAGAAAAATATTATTACATATGGTCAGATCTGGGAGGATATACAGCAGATATATAACCTGTTTACTATTCTATATTATATTCTGCAATATAAGGTAAATTTCTGTATTCTTCTTTATAATCCAGTCCATATCCTACAACGAAATGGTCAGATACTTCAAATCCAACATAGTCTATAGGAAGTTCAACTAATTTTTTATCAGTATTATTAAGTAGTGTACAGATACTTATTCCGGCAGGGTTGCGTGCCTTTAAATTTTTAAGTAGATAGCTGTGGGTTAGACCTGTTTTTATAATATTTTCTATTACCAGGACTTCTCTGCCGGCGATACTGAATTCTAAATCTCTAATAACTCTTATAACACCTGTATTGTCTTCATTTGTGTAGTGGCTCAACTCTAAAAAATCAAGTTTTAATGGCAGATCCAGCTCTCTTGTCAGATCAGTCATAAAATAGAGAGAACTTTTTAAGATACTGACAACTATTAATTCTTTATTCTGATAATCAGCATCGATTTCAGCAGCTAATTCTGAAATTCGAGTTTTTATTTTTTCTTTCGGCAGCAATATTTTACCCAATTTCTCATCTTTTCTCATTTATCTTCCCCCTCACTGTTTCCATTTAATTCAAACTTATCAATAAGGCTGTTAAAGTCTTTTTTGTAAACAATCTTTATATTTATATGTGGATAAATTTCCTGCAGCAGGCGGACTTTTTTGTTTTTTTCTGTAACATATTTGCGGTTCATTGTTGTTAATTCAATATAAGTATCATATTCAGTTAAATAAAAGTCCGGTTTGAATCCCATACTGATATTACCTTCAGCATCCCATTCGAGAGGAAATTCTGTTGGCTCATACTTCCATTTAATATGGTGCATATCCAGTATTTTTGCAAATTCTTTTTCACTGGGGTGTGCAAAATCATATTCTTTTTTTTCGATATTTTTTTCTTCTTTTTTCTTGGATTCTTCAAGTGGTTCCGGATTTTCTTTTTTGAAATCTATTAAACTCATTAAAATGGTAAGAGCCTGTTCTGTAGTTAGACCATCACTGTTTAAAGAAATATGATAAAGGGTGAGATCAGACCAGTCTTCTTTAAAAACACGCCAAACATAGCGCCTGCGTTTGCGGTCACTTAATTCTATTGATCGTTCAGCCTGTTCTCTGGGAAGACCATATTTTTTATAAAGTTTTTTTATTCTTTGTTCCTGAGAAGCTGCTATTTTAATATGGATACCACCAGAGTGATGGCGGAATATCACCTGAGATCCCAGTCCTACAATTAATAAGTTCTGTGTTTCAGCCAGTTCTTTTAATTTTTTTTCTATGTAATCGGCAAAAGTCTGTTTATTTTCAGATTTATTATCTATTATTTTAGTGTAAAATTTGGAACTCTGCTGCAGCATATGCAGTTGATGTTCATCAGCAACCTGTGGAAGCCAGTTTTCTAAAACAAAATCACGATTAATAAGTTTTAGTCCCAGCTGATTTGCAAGTTCTTCAGCTATTTCGTTACCACTACTTGCTGTCTGCCTGGAAATAGTTATAATTTGCAAGATATTCACCCTTTCTTAAATCTTTATCTAATTTTATTATAACACAGGAGAAAAGTTTTAACTACAATTTGTTAGAAAATTAAGGAAATTAAGATTGTACTTTTGACACCTGTCATCTTAGCTGTTAATATTAATAATAAAGAAATAAGGGGTGTTAAAAATGGAAACAGATTTTTCTGAAAGTAGACTTGTGCTTGTTTCCAATGGAGAACCTTATAAACATGAATTTGTAGATAATAGAATAGAAAAAGTAAAATTAGCTGGTGGTTTAACTACTGGTTTGGACCCACTTATGCAGGAAGAGGACGGCCTCTGGATTGCCTGGGGAAGAGGAAATGCTGATTTTGAAGTTGTAGATGAAAATAATAAGGTAAAGGTTCCTGATGAAAATGGATATACTCTCAAGAGAATTAGATTGAGTTCTGACGAGCGGGATGGATTTTATTATGGTTTTTCCAATGAAGTTATGTGGCCTATCTGTCATACGTTTATCAGTAAGGCTAATTTTAAGGAATATTACTGGGATAGTTATAAAAAGGTTAATAGAAAATATGCAGACAGTATTATTGAAGAAATTAAAGAAAATGATCTGGTCTGGATACATGATTATCATCTTGCTCTTGTACCGGGTATGATTAAAGAACAGGCTGAAAAAATTAAAACATCTGTTTTCTGGCATATTCCCTGGCCTGCCTGGGAAGCATTCAGGACCATTCCCTGGAGAAAAGAGATTTTAGAGAATTTGCTGCAGTCTGATTTTATTGCTTTTCACACAAAATTATTTGTGTATAATTTCATCAGCTGTTCGGAACAGATTGGAGCAGAAGTTGACTATAAGAAACAGGAAATTAATTATAAAGGCAGGAAGATTAAGGTAAGTAGTATACCATTAGGAATAGATTATGATGAATTTTCTAAATTAATTGATGACAAAAATTATCACAAAGAAGCAGAAAAAATAAAAAATAAATATAATGCAGAGAAATTGATTTTTGGAGTTGACCGCCTTGATTATACAAAAGGTATCTGGCAGCGTCTTGAAGGGATTGACAAATTTTTTGAAAAACATCCTGAATATAGAGGTAAATTAACAGTTCTCCAGCGTGTTTCCCCAAGCAGAAATAAAGTGACTGAATATGAAAAAATGAGGGAAAAAATAAATAAAAAGATTGCTGAAATCAATGGGAAATATCAAAAAGATAACTGGGTACCGGTTAAATATTTTTATGGTTCTGTACCACAGGAAGAACTTCTACCCTATTATAAAGCAGCTGATGCAGCACTGATTACTGCTCTGGTAGATGGAATGAACCTGGTGGCAAAAGAATACCTTGCTGTACAGGAAGATGGGGTTCTAATACTGTCAGAATTTGCAGGTGCGGCAGAATATCTTGACAGTGCACTGATTGTAAATCCATATAATCAGGAAGAAATAGCAGATGCCATTTATAGTGCTCTGACAATGCCGGGTAAAGAGAGGAAAGAGCGTTTAAGAATTGAAAAAGAAAAGCTAAAAAAATATGATATTAACTGGTGGAGAGATTCTTTTTTAAAGCAGTGGACTGAAGTCTATGAATAAAAAACACCTTTTTCAGGACAAAAGATTAAAAGAAATAGAAAATAAAATTGAAGCAGCAGAAAATATTTTTCTTTTTCTCGACTATGATGGTACGCTGGCTCCTTTTTGCAAAAATCCTGATAATGCAGCTGTTTTTCCAGGAATCAAAGAAGAATTGTTTAAAATTCAACAGAAATCTGGAGTTTATATAAGTATAATTTCCGGGAGAGAATTGAGCAACCTAAAAGCGATGTTGTATTTAAAGGGAATAAATTATGCCGGTAGTCATGGATTGGAGATAGACTTGAGCTTTTTAGAACAGGTGGTTTATCCTGCTTATAATAAAGACGAATTTAGAGCTGTGTTTAATAAAATATTTTCTGATATTGAATTTAAAATAAAAAATAATATAAGAATTGAGGATAAAGGCTTTGCAGCTGCATTTCACTGTAATGATGATCTGGAAAAAGTATCGGTTAAAAAAACATTGGAATCTAAAATTAAAAAATTTTCTTTAGATAATATGGAAGTTATTTCCGGACGTCAGGTTGTAGAAATTAGGCCTGCTGGCTGGAATAAAGGGGAAGCAGTAAATTATATAGCTGACAGTTTTAAAAAACAGTATAATATTAATAGTGGTTATAATATTTATCTTGGTGATGATAGAACTGATGAAGACGCGTTTGCTGTGATTGAAGACGGATTGAGTATTTATGTAAAAAATAGTGATGACTTACACACATCTGCTGAATATTATCTAAATAATCCAGAAGAAGTATATTTATTTTTGCAAAACCTACTCTAATTAGAGTAGGTTTTTTTAAATTCTTTTTTGATTTTTTCTAATTTTTGTCTGTCACCATAAATTTTAAGTCCTGTTAGTGCCAGAGCTTTTATTCCATCTATCAAAACAGCATGGCCTTCTTTAGTGGTGGTTTTTTCTGCGAGTTCTCTTGTATGCCCTGCAAGTTCACTGTCCAGATTAATATATGGGTGAATAACAGGCATAACATGGCTCACATTTCCCATATCTGATGATCCGGAGTGATTTGCTGCTGGTTCTATTTCATTGATTCCTATTTCTTTCATGCTCTGCTCAAAAATATCTGCCAGCACTCGATTTGGTTTAAGATCATCATTGGCATTTTCGTATTCTTTCCATTCTACTCTGCATCCTGTCATTAGAGCTGCACCTTTAGCGGTATTTTCTGCTTTTTTGATGATCTCCTGCAGATATTTTTTATCTCTGGCCCTGAAATAGAACTGAGCTTCGGATTCATCGGGTACAATATTGGCGGCTTTTCCACCATTTGTTATAATTCCATGTATTCTGGCATCATCACGCAGATGTTCTCTCAGTGCATTAATTCCATTAAAAAACTGGATTACTCCATCCAGGGCATTGATACCTTTTTCTGGAGCCCCTGCAGCATGGGCGGTTTGACCATGAAAATTAAACTGAATTGCTTTTATAGCAAGTGTTGTCGAATAAACCTGATTAATATTTGAAGGATGTAACAGTAGTGCACAGTCTACACTGTCAAATACACCAGCTTCTGTCATCTGTACTTTAGCCCCACCGGTTTCTTCTGCCGGACAGCCAATAACTTCAACTCTGCCTGCTTTTATATCTAGTTTACTTAGAGTTATACCAGCACCGGCACTCATTGCAGCTATCATATTGTGTCCACAGCCGTGTCCTATCTCTGGTAGTGCATCATATTCACAGAGAAAAGCTATGGTCGGTCCATCTTCATTAAAATTATAGCTGGCCCTGAAAGCAGTATCAATACCTGAGAGATTGTTTTCTATTTTAAAACCATGCTGAGATAGTTTTTCTGTCAGGAGAGAGGCTGCTTTATATTCTCTGTAACCTAATTCAGGATTTTCAGCGATATAATCATTAATATAAAAGATTTCTTCTTTAATATTTTCTATTTCATAAAAAAGTGATTTCCGAAGTTCTTTTAAATCCGAATTTTTACTCATAGTTTAACCACCTTTAATTTAGATATTTTTTAAAAGAGTGTTTTTTAAATAAAACTGCAGCAGGTCAAATATAATTTTGAGTATGATTTATATAGATTTTATCGAATATCTTGTTTAAAATCCAGTTAATTGGATAATTTTTAAAATATAATTTTTTGTAGAGGAAAATTATGTTATAATAATAATCAAATGTTCATAAGATTGATTTTAATATAAAAAGGAGGATTTTAATGAGTAAGAAAGTTATTACAGGAGAAAAAATTAAAAAATATTCGAAAAATTTTGGGGAGAATATTAGAAATAAAACCACTGCAAATTCGGTTATCAAAAATGGTTTAAATGACACTGCTGCAAATTATGAATCTATTATAAAAATGCACTATGATTTTTCTGAAGAAATTGAAGTTGGGAAAGTAACAAATCAAAAAAAGAGCGGCAGATGCTGGATGTTTGCAGCTTTAAATAATATTCGCTACAGCATATCCAAAAAGTTAAACATTAAAAATCATGATTTTGAATTATCACAATCTTATACAATGTTTTGGGATAAGCTGGAAAAATCAAATTATTTTCTTGAAAATATAATTGAAACACGAGATTTAAAGCTTGACAGTAGAAAAGTTATGTGGCTTCTAAGTAATCCTACTAATGATGGCGGACAGTGGGATATGTTTACCGGTATTATAGAGAAATATGGTATTGTGCCAAAGTACATGATGCCGGAAAGTTATTCCAGCAGCAATTCTAAAGTTTTAAATAAAATATTGAATTTAAAATTGAGAGATTATGCCAGTATACTAAGAAAAATGAGCAGAAATGGAGCAGATCTTCCTGAACTTAGAGACACAAAAGAAAATATGGTTGAAGAAATCTATTCAGTATTAAGTCATTTTTTAGGTGAGCCACCCAGAGCCTTTGATTTTGAATATAGAAATAAAGATGGCGAATTTTACAGAGACGAAAATATAACTCCAGTGGAATTTTATAATAAATATTCAGGAGTAAAAATGAAAGATTATGTTAGTATAATTAATGCACCAACCGATGATAAACCATTTCATCAGACATATACAGTAGAATTTTTAGGTAATGTTGTTGAGGGACAAAAAATTCATTATTTAAATCTTGATATTAACAAGTTAAAAGAACTTTCTATAGCTCAGTTGAAGGATGGAGAGCCTGTCTGGTTTGGCTGTGATGTGGGTCAGTGGTCAGATCGTGAACAGGGTATAATGGACACAGAATTATATAATTATGAAGATGTTTTAAATGTAGAATTTAGCCTTGACAAAGGAGAAAGATTGAAATATGGAGAAAGTGTTCTGACACATGCTATGGTATTTACCGGAGTGAATCTTTATAATGACAGACCGGATAGATGGAAAGTCCAGAACAGCTGGGGAGAAGATGCCGGACAGGATGGTTTTTTTGTTATGAGTGACAACTGGTTCGAGGAATTCAATTATGAAGTTGTGATAAATAAAAAGTATTTATCAGAGCAGCTTCTAAAAGATTATAAAAAAGAACCTGTACAGCTTGCTCCATGGGATCCGATGGGATCACTTGCCTGCAGGTAGGTTAAATGATATTGAGAAGAAGTTTCCCCAAAATTATTTTTAGAACTAAAAAAAGAAGAAACTCCTCACATATAGTTATTGACATATGTTCATTATTGGGTTATAATTATAAATAGAAAATGTCCAATAAGGAGGGAATACTATGAGAAATGGTAGAAATACAGGCTCAGGTGGTGGAAGTAATAGAGGCAGTAATGGTGGCTTTGGGCTTGGACCTTCTGGTGAATGTGTCTGTCCAGAGTGTGGAAAAATAGTACCACATCAGAGAGGGGTTCCCTGTTATGAACAGACCTGTCCTGAGTGTGGGGTAAAACTTATAAGAAAAGACTAAAACGATCTGAAAGTTATTTTGATTTAAAAGTTAAACAAATTATTTGTTGATATATAAAGGCCATATGGAATTTATTAATACTTTGTTTTAAGATAAGTATTTAATATATTTCATTTTGGCTTTTTTATTTTTCCATAAATATGCATTTTTATCTGTGGTTTAATAACTATGCAGGAAACAAATTATTTTTAGAGAAGAAATAAATTATATAGTGAGAAGAGATAAGAGAGGTGAAAAAAGTGGTTTCAGAAAAAAATATAGTAATTAATTTGATAATGGCATTAGTACTGAGCGGATTTATTGGATCTGAGAGAGAAAGACATGACCGACCTGCCGGGTTGAGAACACATATTCTGGTTGGTGTGGGAGCTACAATTATCATGATGATTTCTTTAAGTATGCATAAAATAAACGTGGAAAATGATGCGGGAAGAATAGCAGCTCAGGTGGTTAGTGGAGTTGGTTTTTTAGGAGCCGGAACGATTATAAAAGAGGGATTTTCGGTTAAAGGACTAACTACAGCAGCAAGTCTCTGGGCTACAGCAGCAATCGGACTTGCTGTTGGTGGAAATTATTATTTTCTGGCACTAATGACAACTTTACTTGTAATAATAACTTTATATTTATTAAATCGATTTGAACTCAGTAAAAAAGGTAAAAAATACAAGATAATTAAATGTAAAGCTCAAAATAGTGATAATCTTCTCTGCAATATAAATAAAATTATTCAGAAAAACAGTGTTATCATCAAAGATATAGATATGGAAAGGACATTTGATTCACAGCAGCTTATAGTAAGGCTAAATTTAAAATATAAGGATAAAGATAACATTATTAATACAGCTGATCAGCTTATGCAGCTGGATGATATAATGGAAATCAATATTGGAAAATGAGTATAAAAGAAAAAGGTTTTAAAGACTCCTCCTATCTTTTTTGTAGGTGGAGTCTTTTTTATATTTTATAAAAATCAGGCTTGCCTTCTGTAAAAGTAGTCAGTGTTTTAAAACCAATCTCCTTTAATTTTTCAGCTGTTTCTTCAAATTTATATCCAATCTGAGCAGAGTAATGACTGTCAGAACCAAGAGTCAATATTTTGCCTCCCAGCTCATAATATAGTTCTAAAATGTTCCAGCTCGGCATAGGGTTTTTCCCATCTTCCAGGTGATAACCTGAGGTATTAACCTCAAGGCCTTTATCTTTTTTAATAAGAATTTTTAAAATTTCTTTAACTAATTCGGCTGCTGTTTTATTTTCCATTAAATCCGGACTGCTGTCAAAATCTCCATATCTTCTTACTAGATCTAAATGGCCAATAACATTGAAATTATTATAATTTTTTATAACGTTTAGAACTGTCTTTAAATATTGCAAATAAGCTTCCCACTGTTCATAGCCTCTGAAGAAGTCCCCTCTATAAAGATCAGCTTTTTCTACTGTATGGAATGAGCCAATAATAAAATCAAAATCATCAGCAAGATAATTGTCACATTCTTCAAAGATATGAAGCTGTAATCCCATTTCTATTCCCTTTTTAATTTTTAATTTTCCAGCAAATTTTTGCTGATATTTCTCCAGCTCATTTAGGTAGTTTTCTTTATCCAAAATAAATTCAATTGTATCATCCATGTAATCTATATCGTAGTGATCTGTAACTGCTATTTCCTTTATTCCTTTATTAACAGCAGTTCTGCAGATAGTATCTAAATCAAGATCTGAGTCTGCAGAAAATTGAGAATGCAGATGGTAGTCAGCAAGCATAGATTTCCTCCTTAGTTAGACTTGGTTTTTTTGAGTATAAATTTTCTATTATTAATATTTATAAATATCATAGCATAATCTACAAATAAATGAAATTTATTTTATAAATTAATTTTCCAAACTATGTGTATGTTTTTTTAAGCTGCAGATAAAAACAAATAAAAATATAAAATAATTGCTCAAATAACTTGACAGCAGACAGAATAATAACTATAATAAATACAACATTTTAATACTTTACTACGATAAAGGACTAAAAGAAACTGGAGGAATGATATAGATGAATGCATTTGTAGAAGGTGTTAGAGATATTTTACCGGCAGAATTAAGAAAGAGAAGAACTATA
>CAZLIW010000020.1:0-13451 GCA_964559325.1 uncultured Halanaerobium sp.
TTAATACCAAAATATTCTTTTTCAACCGGATAAGTTGCAATACCAACCAGCATTAAAGTTGTAATAAATGCAGCAACAACCATATAATCTACTCCTTTAGAAACCAGTATTCCTGCCAGTGGATAAGCAATGAATCCCGGCATCATTGTAATAGACCCAATGACCAATCCGAGCATTAAACCTATTAGTGGAGTTTGACCGCCCAAATATTTTACAATGAATTTATCAGAAATAAGCAGTATAAAAGAAAGTATAATCAGAAGTTTTAAATAAGTACCAAGTATTTTATTAAACTTTTTCCATCCGATTTTCATGCCCTTAATTGTTTTTTCTTTATCTGCAATAAAAGATATGCCGACAGCTGCTAGAGCAATATAATATAATGTATACATTTTAATCCCCTTCCTATACCCCTTGTGGGTATCTCTTTAATTATAATATGTTTAAAATAAAAATTTTAAAGTTAAGCAGTTAACAATTTTACGTAAATTTTTCATTTTAATAATTAAGTGATATAATGAATTATTAGACAGTATCTTTACTGCAGGAAAGAGATTTATAGCTGTATTACAGCTGAGCGAAATGTTGCAAAATAAGCTTTGAGAATATATACTTGTGGTAGAATTAAAGATAAGGAGGCTGATAAAAATGACTGCAGAAATAACCGAAAATCGGATGGAAGATATGAGAATTAAACTGGATATAAACAACATGTTTTCAGATCATATTGGGAAGGAAGGTTTCAGCAGAGAGGAAGTTGATGCCTTCAGAGATAAAGCACTTAAAGCCAGGGAAAATATTCTTAAAGCAAAAGAGGAAGGTAAAATGGGTTTTATGGAACTTCCCTACGGTCAGAAAGAAATTATCCGCGAATTAAAAGAAACTGCAGAAGAATTAAAAGACAGGTTCGAAAATTTTGTTGTGCTCGGAATCGGTGGATCTGCTCTGGGGAATACTGCTCTGCAGACAGCTATAAATGATAGATATTACAACCTTTTTTCTGAAGCCAGAGATGGTTATCCAAGATTATTTATATCAGATAATGTTGACCCATCAGGTATTAGTTCTCTTTTAGAAAAACTGGATCCAGAAAAAACATTATTCAATGTAATATCTAAATCAGGAAGCACTGCAGAAACAATGAGTCAGTTTCTTTTAGCCAGAAAAATCGTTGCTGGAGCAGTTGGAGAAGATAAGGTGGGCGAACATTTTATTGCAACTACCAGTAGGGATTCGGGTTATTTGATAGAAATTTCTGCTAGAGAAGGAATGAAACAATTTTATATTCCGGACAATGTTGGAGGGAGATTTTCTGTTATGACACCGGTTGGACTTCTTTCAGCGGCATTTACCGGAGTGGATTTAGAAAAATTATTAGCGGGAGCAGCATATATGGATAAAATCATCAATGAGCGGGATTTTTGGAATAATCCTGTACTGCTGAATTCTGTGCTGCATTATCTGGCATTTAAACGTGGTAAGGTTATGTCAGTAATGATGCCGTATTCTGATAAATTGAAAGATTTTGCAGACTGGTACAGGCAGCTCTGGGCAGAATCACTCGGCAAAGAAAATGATAGAGAAGGAAATAAAATAAATGTAGGTCCAACTCCAATAAAAGCTTTAGGTGCTACTGATCAGCATTCGCAGGTACAGCTTTATATGGAAGGTCCTTATGATAAAATCATTACATTTCTGGAAGTAGAGAATTTTGATAAAGATATTGAAATGCCAGCAGCTTATGAGGACCTTCAGGGTCTCGGATATCTTGGAGGACACAGCTTTGCAGAACTTATTACAGCAGAGAAAAAGGCCACTGAGCTGGCTCTTACAAAGCGAAACAGGCTTAACCAGACAGTTAAAGTCCCTGAAGTTAATGAATTTACTTTAGGACAGCTTTTTTATTTTTATGAATACCAGACAGCTGTTATAGGTGAACTGTTTAACATAAATGCTTTTAATCAGCCTGGAGTGGAGCTTGGGAAAAATTATACTTATGGAATTTTTGGCAGAAAAGGATATGAAGAAAAGAGAAGAGAATTTAACCAGTCTTCAGCCCATGATGAAGATTTAATTTTGTAATAAAGATTAATTATAACTTTTAAATCTGACTGTTTAAATTTTATATATTGTAGAAGAAGGACTGCCCTGAGGAGGACTAATTTTATGCCGCAGCATCATCTGCAGAAAGAAAAATTATTTTCCAGTCAGCTGCCCCGTTCCCGGGTGCAGCTGGATATTGTTAATAGAATAAAAAATGATTTAAAATCTGGAATTAATAGAGTAAAAATTCCATCAGAAATAATAACATATCAGAAAATAGTAAGAGAAGATGGCGGCTATTATATTTATAGAAATGGGCCCAATAATTTAACTCCTATTAAATTATATCTGCATCAAAGTCGTATACAGTCACGAGATCTGCTTGATTATTTTATTGAAATTCTAACAGTTCTTAAAAAAAATTCATCTTACAACAATAAGATTTTTCCTCAGGGTATAAAAGTGGAGAATATATATTTATCTAAAGGAAAAAGAATATTTATTCTGGCTGAAAATTATCTTGATCTTAGAAAAAAATATGCTGAATTTGAAGAAATATCACCTAAAAAACATTACTTTATTCCACCAGAGATGATTTTTGAGCCGAAATGGTCAGAAAAAGGATATGTATTTAACACAGCAGCTGTATTTTACTATTTTTTTACTGGAAGAACAATCTTCCCTGATAAAGATAAGGCTGCAGTTTTAGAAAAAATTCAGTCTGAAAAAATTATGGAAATAAAATATTTAAACTCAGATATAAGTAATAATTTAAGCGGTTTTTTTGCGGAAATGTTGAGCAGAAATCCTGAGGATAGACCTGGTTTTGATAAAACTGTTTTAGCTCTGAGGCAGATTAAGACCAACCTCAGCATTAATTACAAAGTAGATTATGATAATATTACTAGATCCGAAAGAAGAATAAAATTAAAAAGTCTAAAAGATAATGCAAAACTTTTTTTTCGCAGAAATTGGAAGCTGTTGTTGTTTTTTGTATTAATTGGAGCAGGAGTCTTTTGGGGAGTTTCAGGAAATCATTCTTCAATTATTGATAAAACAGTATCCCCGGAAGAAGTTTTGAATCTTTTTTATAAAGGAATAGACGAAAAGAATATCCAGTTAATTGAAGAGATAACCACAGCAGATATTGGAAATTTGGAGAGGCTTATTGTAGAATCACATGTAGTTGAAAAAATGCAGTCAGCCTTTGAGAAATCTTCAGACAGCAGTGTGAATTTTGTTTATGACCTTGAAAATCTTAAAATTAAGGAAATTATGCGCAGAAGAAATGAAGTAATTTTTAGGGCAGAATATGATTTTAAATTTTACAGAGATGATTATTATTACACGGCTGAGATGAATGATAAAATATCTATAAAAAACGAAAATAATAGATGGAAGATAGTGATGATAGAAGGCAGCCTGGCTGAGATAGCTGCTGGAAATCATCCCTGGGAGGAGTGAAATACATTGAATATTGATTATCAAATTGTGGAAAAAAATATAGTTAATTGGCTGAAGAGGAAGGTTAAAGAGGCGGGTGCTGATGGTGCAGTCGTAGGTTTAAGTGGTGGTATAGATTCTGCTGTGACTGCAGTGCTGCTTAAGAAAGCTTTTGGAGATAATGTTCTTGGTGTTGTTATGCCTTGTCATAGCAGCCGTCAGGATAGAGAAGATGCTCACCACGTGACATCTAAATTTTCTATTGAATATATTGAAACAGACCTTTCTGATGTATTTGATCAGTTTTATGCAAAGCTGAAAAAATCAGGTATTAAAGATGATGAACTTGCAGCTGCCAATATAAAACCCAGATTGAGGATGACTGCACTTTATTATTATGCTTCATCTTTAAACTATCTGGTAGTGGGAACAGACAACAGAAGTGAACTCAAGATAGGATATTTTACCAAATATGGAGATGGAGGTATTGACCTTGCTCCACTTGGAATGCTGGTTAAAACAGAGGTTAGAGAACTTGCAGAACATCTCGGGATTCCTAAAAATATTATTGAGAAAAAACCGTCTGCAGGCCTGTGGCAGGGCCAGACAGATGAAGGGGAAATGGGTTTCAGCTATGAACAGCTGGATAACTATATCCTTAACGGACAGGTTGAAGATGAAATAAAAGAAAAAATAGAAAAACTGGCGAAAAAAAATTCTCACAAGCTCAAACCTGTTCCTGTACCAGTACGAGAGGAGATTATTAAATGAGTGAAGAGGAAAATTTGCTGATTATTTCTGATGATAAAAAAATAAACTCCAGAGATATTTCATTGATTTCTCTTCCTTCAGGACAGGTCCTTGTTGTAGCCTGTGACTCATCTGGAGGTATAGGTCCACTTAAGAATGATCATGTCAATGTACCTGGAGAAATTGTGGGAAGATTTTTGGCAAGAGTTCCCCTTATGGAAATAATGTCAGTTGGAGCAAAGCCGATCGGACTTATTGACACACTTTCTGTAGCTCATGAACCTGTCGGCCGCACAATTCTTGCAGGAATAAAAGAAGAGCTCAGGGAAGCTGATTTGGAAAATGATATTTTTTTAAACGGCAGTACAGAAGAGAACATACCTACCTCACAAACAGGAGCCGGTCTTACCGTAATAGGTATAACTTCTAAAAATAAAATTAGAAGTGGTAATTCAAAACCTGGAGATTTAGTTGTAGCAGTAGGTCTGCCCAGAGTTGGAAATGAAGTGATAGAATCACTGGATATTATTGCAGATATAAAATCACTGCGGAGAATCAATTCATGTACAGGTGTACATGAAGTTATAGCGGTTGGTTCAAAAGGAATTAATTATGAAAGTAAAGTACTGGCAGATATGTCAGGACTTAAGCTCAGACAGTCCGGCTCATGTCAGATTCCGCTTGATAAAAGCTGTGGTCCCGCAACAGTGCTGCTGGTAGCAGTTGCCGCACCATCGGTAGATTTATTAAAAAAGATGACATCTAAACCGGTTAATATAATCGGGAGGCTGGAAAAAGATGAGTAAAAAAATATTTATCCTTTTTCTCTTCATATTTATAATAATATTTACTGCAGAAGTTTATGCCGCTGATAAAGCTGGTTTTCCAGTACAGTATGAAGATGATCTGGGGCATAAGATAATTATGGAAAAAGAACCGGAAAGGATTATCTCACTGGCACCAAGTGTAACAGAGCTAATGTATTTTTTAGGTCTGGAAGATAAACTTGTTGGTGTAACAACATATGCTAATTATCCACCGGAAGCAGCTGAGAAAGAAAAAATTGGATCAGTTACTGAAGCCAATATAGAAAAAATTATTACATTAGAACCTGATTTAATTATTGCAGATTCTATAAATAAAAGGGAGACTTTAAAGAGATTAAACGATCTGGGGCTTGCTGCAGTCGGATTTAATCCACTTGATATTGAAGAAACTATTGATATGATAAAAACAGTAGGATGGCTTACAGGAAGTTCTAAAAAAGCAGATCAGATTGCAGAAAAAATGGATTCAAGGCTAAAAAAAATAGCATCATTAATTGCTGAAAAGCTTCAGGAGGGTAAAAGGCCTGATGTTTTTTACGAAATATGGTCTGATCCTCTTTACACAGCTGGAGATAATACATTTATCAATAATGTAATAGAGATAGCAGGTGGAAATAATATTGGAAAAAATGCAGAAGGTGCCTGGCCAAGATTTGGAATTGAGAGCCTGATACTGGCCGATCCAGATGTTTATATTTCCAGTCCGCACAGTGCGGCCGGAGGTATTACTGTTAAAGATATACTTAACCGACCGTTATTTAGTGAACTTACAGCTGTCAAAAAAAAGAGAGTATATCTGGTTGATCAGGATAAGATAAGCAGACCATCACCAAGAATAATAGATGGATTAAAAGAAATTGCTGCAGCTATTTTTCCAGAACTTAAAGAAGAATTGGAGGGAATCTGATGTCAGTTATTTTAGTAACTGGTGGAGTAAGAAGCGGCAAAAGTAGTTTTGGTGAATTAATAGCCAAAAAATTGGGCGGAGATAGTGTAGTATATCTTGCCAGTGGTGTAGCTGTAGATAAAGAGATGGAAGAAAGAATTTCCGCACATAAAAAATCCAGACCGGATGGATGGAAAACTGTCGAAGCACCACTTGATATCTGCAGTGAGTTGAAAAAAATTTCTAAAGGATCTGTTGTCCTTTTTGACTGCCTGACCACCTATTTGAGCAATCTTCTTATTAGAGAAAAGGATAAAGAATACAGAGAGATAGAAAAAATTCTTTTAAAAGAAGTAAGAGATATTTTGAAGACTGCAGAAGAGCTGAAACTTGAATTTATTATTATTCAAAATGAAATAGGTCACGGTGTTGTACCTACTCATGAGTTGGGAAGATATTTTCGCGATATATCAGGAAGGGCAGCCAGAGTCTGTGCTTCTGCTGCTGAAAGAGTTTTTACCATGACAGCCGGTCTGCCGAGAGAGATAAAGGGAGAGGGTCTGGAAATAATAAAACTTTTTTCTGATAATGAGGAGGTCGAGGTTCTTTGAAAAAAATCCTGAATGATTTTTTAACGGCTCTAACTTTTTTGAGCAGAATACCGGTTAGGGTTGATAAATTTACAGACTTCTCTACTGTTTATTTTCCACCGGTTGGTTTTGTGCTGGGTATAATTCTATCCATTTTTTTGGTTATTTTTAAAAGTTTTTTTCCGCCTGAAATAGCATCTTTTCTGCTTGTTATATTTTATATTTATTTAACAGGTGGGGTTCATCTTGATGGTACAGCTGATTTTTTTGATGGCTTTTTTGCAGGAAGGGATAGAAAAAAGACAGTTGAAATTATGCATGATTCTAATACAGGGGTATTTGCTGTTATAGGACTAATATTAATTATTTATTTAAAATATCTGCTGTTTTCTGAACTGTATACAGTCGATAATTTGATTTTTTTTCTGATTTTTCCTGTGTTGAGCAGATTTATACTGGCGGTTATTACTGCTCAAAGTGAAGTTGCAGAAGGAAGTGTAATGGCAGAAAAACTGCACAGTGGTGCTGAAGATAGAGATGTTTTTACTGCAGGACTTCTAACAATTTTCATTTTGTTAATTCTGCTGGTGATTTTTGGATTTAATTATATTACACCGATTTTAACGGCTTTCGTAACAGCTATTTTGACAGCTTTTTTTGTAGCCAGTCGGGCTTCAAAAAAGATAGGTGGCCTAACAGGGGATGTTTATGGTACAATAGTTGAAGTGAGTGAAATTGTTATTTTATTAGTTTTTGTTATTTTTTAAATTTAATTTATTATCTGTGGTAGACTTCAGCAGATTTTAAATGCAAATTAAAATTTAAACAGCTGTAGATTTTATCTGTATCATTTGTGTATAATTATATAGGAGGAGAAAATGGAAACAGAAATCCTTTTGATTCGTCATGGAGAAACTGAATGGAATAGAAAACATATATTTCAGGGAAAAAAAGACACTGAACTAAACAGTACTGGTGTAAAACAGGCCTGTAAATTATCGGAATATCTTTCTAAAAAAGACTATAAATTTTTGTACAGCAGTGATCTAAAAAGAGCGGTTAAAACTGCAGAAATTATAGGTAAAGAGGCAAATTTAGTTCCTGTAAAAGACAGCAAAATCAGAGAAATGGATTTTGGAGACTGGGAAGGTTCAAAATTTTCGACAATAAGTAAAAAAGATGCAGAATCACTAAATAAGTGGAGGCAGGATCCACTTAATAATGCTCCTACTGGAGGAGAAACACTGCTTGAATTCAGCAGCAGAATAACCAATTTTTTTGATATATTAACAGAGAAACATCAGGGTGAAAAAATTATTGTTGTTACACATGGAGGAGTTATTCGAGTATGGCTCTCAGAATTGTTTGACATGCCTGTAGATAAATTTTGGCAGATTGAAGTTCAGAATACATCTATGAGCAGAGTAAAAATTTATGATGGAGACCCGATATTCAGTCTATTAAATGCATTACCACATTTGGAATCGGAGGGAGAATAATTTAGATGTTTAAGAAAGGATTGGTTCATCTATATACAGGTGATGGAAAAGGGAAAACAACAGCAGCTCTGGGACTGGCGATGAGAGCAGCTGGACATGATAAAAGCATTCTTTTAGTACAGTTTTTAAAAACAAAACAATCTGGTGAAGATATTTCCACCAGATTTATTAACAACATTGATCTAAAGGAAGTAGCTAAGTCAGATAAGTATTTTTTTCAGCTGTCTGCTTTTGAAAAAGAAGATGTTAGGAAAAAAATTAAACGTGAATGGAAAGAATTAAAAAAAATAATAATACGGGGTGAATATGATTTAATAATTCTGGACGAGATAACTTCTGTTGTTAATAATGGTATTATTCCTGCTGATGAAATATCAGGCAATATTAAAAAAAGGGCCAGCGGGGTAGAAATTGTGATGACAGGGAAAGATGCATCCAGAGAATTAACAGCTATATCAGACTATGTAACACAGATGCAGATGATTAGACATCCAAATAATATTGGTTCTATACCAAGGGTTGGTATTGAATATTAAAAAGAGGATATAATCTATTTTTATTGAATTATGAATTTGGTAGAAAAGAAATTTGTGACCTTTTGAAATAAAAATATAAGAATATAATAATAAGATTAAGAGGTGATATCATGGAATTGTCAGATTTTACAATTGACGAATTTACAATTATTGATGGAGAAAAATCTATTGGAAAGGCTGCACTGCTTCTTTCAATAGTTAATGATGAGTTTGATGATAAAATCATCAAGGCATTTAAAGATGAAGGATATAAAGCAGTAATTACAAGGGCAGGAGGAAAAGGAGAGAAACTAAAAGATAAGATCCTCCGCAACTGTCTTGGAGCAGCAATAAAGGGTGGTGTAATAAGTGAATCGGTACAGGACCAGCGTATTTTGACCAGATGTGTTGAAAGAGCAATGGTTGATTTTGATAATCCGCTGTCAGGTATTTCTGGAGCAGGTATAAAAATTGGTATTGTAAGTAAATCACCACACCTGGCTGTTGCACTTTATGGAAAGTTGGGAATACCAGGTCTGGATGTAGACCATGAAATATCAGGAATGGGGATTCATTATTATGGACTCAACCCGGAAAAATAATGATTCAATAAAGATACTCAAAAGAGTATTTAAGTATATTTTACCATATAAAGGCAGGCTGGCAGGAGGAGTTTTCTCCATGCTGGTTCATGCCTTTTTAACGGTTTTTTTTATAAAGGTTTTTCAGGACCTGCTGGAAACAATTATCTCAGATATTTCTGCAGGAAATGAAGGAATTACTCAGCTGACATTTATTGCGCTTTTTATGATTTTAATATATTTTCTCAAAGGTGTAGCTTATTACGGGCAGAACTATCTGGTATCATATGTATCACAAAAATCTATTAAAGATATGAGAGATGAGCTCTATTCTCATCTTCAAAATTTGTCGCTCAGTTTTTACAGTAAAAATAAAACAGGTGATATTCTTTCCAGAGTTACCAATGATGTTTCACAGCTGGAAAAATCGATGATAAATACAACTGTAGGTACAATCGATAAAACATTCACATTAATTGGTGGTATTGGATATTTAGTCTATCTGAATTACAGATTGACAATATTTCTGCTGCTGATTTTACCTTTAATAACTTATGTTATGACAAAATTCAATATAAAGCTGAAGAGAGTAAGCCGCAGAGTTCAGGTCAAAATTGCAAATGTTTCCGATGTACTGCAGGAAACATTATCTGCAGTGAGAGTTGTCAAATCATTTGGAAGAGAAGAATACGAATTTGACCGCTTTAGTTCAGAAAACCGAGCTAATTTTAGAGCTAAAATGAAAAAAACTCAGTATGGAGCTATCCTTACACCACTGGTGGAATTTATAGCTGCAATTGCTTTTACCGCTATTTTATGGTTTGGTGGCTATGAAGTCATGAAAGGTAGAATGCGGGCTTCAGAACTTATTGCTTTTTTCACTCTTTTGATTACTATCAGTGATCCTCTTAGATCACTGACCAAATTGAGCAAAAGGCTGCAGCAGCTTTTTGCATCAGCAGAAAGAGTATTTGAAATTATGGATACCGAGAGTGTACTTAGAGAAAATGATGAAAATAAAATTGTTTTAAACGATGTAGATGGTGAAGTTGTATATGATAATGTTACATTTTCTTATAATAGAAACGAAATGGTTCTCAAAGATATTAATCTGACTGCTTCTCCAGGAGAGGTGGTTGCTCTTGTTGGCCACAGTGGAGCCGGGAAAACAACAATGGTAGATTTAATTCCCCGCTTTTTTGATCCGGTCAAAGGACGGATGCGCCTGGATGGTCATGATCTTAAAGATATTAAGATTGACAGCCTGCGTAATTTTATTGGGATTGTGCCACAGGAGACAATTCTATTTAGTGGTACTTTAAGAGACAATATTGTCTATGGAGATCTTAATGCAGCCGATGAACAGATACATGCGGCGGCAAAGTCTGCCAATGCACATGATTTTATTATGAATTTTTCAGATGGATATGATACTGTTGTTGGTGAAAGAGGTGTCGGACTTTCTGGAGGGCAGAAACAGAGAATATCTATTGCAAGAGCCATTTTGAAGGATCCGAAAATATTAATTCTTGATGAAGCCACTTCTTCACTTGATGCAGAATCGGAAGCTTTAGTTCAGGAAGCACTGGAACATTTGATGCAGAATAGAACCACTTTTATAATTGCACACAGACTTTCCACTATAAAAAATGCAGATAATATAGTTGTTCTGGAAAATGGAGAAATTGTTGAACAGGGAAGCCATAGAGAACTGCTGAATAAAAATGGGAAGTATGCATCATTATATCAGGGCCAGTTTATCGAAAAATAATGAGTAAAACACCGATAATGAGGTGAAATTTTTGCATGAATTAGTAAATAAAATTGGAGATAAAATAATACCTGCAGCAGCTTATTCACTTATCTTTCTGATAAATTCCACCCTCAATATAAAGGTAGAAGGATGGGAGAGAGCTGAAAAGCATCTTAATAACAGCGGAGCCGTTATTTTTTCTGCCTGGCACGGAAAAACCTGGGTTCCTGTATATTTTTTGCGCGGCAGAGGCATTTACGCTCTGGCAAGTATGAGCAGAGATGGAGGTTATATGACCGGTGTTCTCAAACGTCTGGGCTGGAATGTCATCAGAGGCTCAAGCAGTAGAGGGGGCAGCCGTTCTCTTTTATCTCTTTTTCGCAGACTTAAAAAAGGCAGAAGTGCTGCTCTTACTCCCGATGGTCCGACAGGCCCTATTTATGAAGTAAAGCCTGGCATTATTTTTCTGCAGGAAAGGTCGGATGGAGTGATTATACCTATAGGAGTTGATTCTTCTCACAGGAAGAATTTTTCCAGCTGGGACAATTATATGCTTCCGCTTCCTTTTTCTAAAACTGCACTTGTATTTGGAGAAGCAGTTAAATTTGATAAAAATTTGACCACTGAAGAAAAACAGCAATTTTTAAAAAAAGAAATGCAGAAAGTAGAAAAAAGAGCTTCAGAATTATTATAGTCTCTGTTTAATTGAGGAGAATTGATATGGAAGATTATCTACTTGATATAATATATGGAAGAAAAAAAGGAGCTGCAGCTTTTTTGGTAAAAATATTTCTCAAAGCAGTTTCCACTATTTATTATATAATAGTAAAGAGCAGGCGTTTTCTGTACAGAAATGGAATTCTAAAAAGCAAAGAACTTAATAATAAAGTAATCAGTATTGGTAATATAACAGTTGGTGGAACCGGAAAAACACCATTTACTGCTTTTCTGGTGGAAAAGTTAAAGCATGATAATGATATTACAGTTATCAGTAGAGGTTATGGTGCTGAACAAAAAGCTAAAAAACCCATACGGGTGAGAAATGAAGGAAAGTTATTGTGTGGAGCTGAGCTGGCAGGTGATGAATTATTTATGCTGGCTGAAAAAATAAAAGATGTGAATTTTATCAGGGCCAGAGATAGGTATTCCGGAGGAGTAATGGCAGAAGAAAACGGTTTTTTAGGTCTAATTATCCTTGACGACGGATTTCAGCACTATCAGCTTGAGCGTGATTTAGATATTCTGTTGATAGATGGCAGAAACCCATTTTCTAATAGAAAACTGCTTCCGGCAGGACTTCTGAGAGAACCATTTTCTGAAATAAAAAGGGCGGATATAATAATAATTACACGCACAGAAAATTTGGATGAAGGTGAAATTGACAGGATAGAAAAAAAATTGAGCAGCTGTACTGATGAAAAAAAGCCAGTTTTCCGGGCAGAAATAAAAAACGACAGTATTCTGACACTGGACAGCCTGCAAAAACATTCTTTAGAATTTTTACAGAACCGTAAGGTGTTTGCTTTTTGTGGGATTGGCAGTCCGGATGCATTTAAACGATCACTTAAAGATTCAAATGCAGATATAGCAGGTTTTAAAGCTTTTGCTGATCACCACAGTTATAGTGAAGAGGATCTGCTGAATTTAGCAGAAAAATTTCAAAAATCAGCTGCAGAAATAATGGTAACCACAGAAAAAGATTCGGTTAAAATTATAAAACACAGAAAAATTACTGATGAACTCCCTATCTATAAGCTGGCAGTGAAGATATCTTTAAACAAAGAAGATAAATTTATGGAATCTGTACAGAGAATTTTAACATAAAAATTATATATATTTTTCTTTATTTTAATTAGATTAAGTAGAGGTGTAATTATGACAGATTTAAAGGCAGCAGCAGTAATACCGGCCCGTTATGGTTCTACCCGTTTTCCCGGTAAAGCTCTTGCAGAAATTGATGGAGTTCCAATGATAGTAAGAGTTGTTGAGCAGGTTAAAAAAACTAAAGAAATAGATAGAGTTATTACAGCAACTGATGATCTGCGGATTAAAAAGGCTGTAGAAGCTGCTGGAGGTGAAGCTGTTATCACATCTTCTGAACACAGATCTGGTACTGATAGAATTGCAGAGGCTGCAGAAAATTTGACAGCAGATCTGATAGTTAATGTTCAGGGCGATGAACCTTTAATAAAATCAGAAATGATTGCTTCAGCTCTAGCACCTTTTTTAAAAGAAGAGGATCTGCAGATGAGTACACTTAAGATAAAAATGAACAGAAATGAAGCTGAGAATCCCGATATAGTAAAAGTTATTTGTGATAAAAATGATAATGCACTATATTTTTCGCGTTCCCCTATTCCCTATCCGAGAGATGAAGAAGTGGATTATTTCCAGCATGTTGGATTATATGTTTACAGGCGTGATTTTTTGCTCAAATACAGCAAGATGGAAGCATCTCCACTGGAAAAAGCAGAGTCTCTTGAACAGCTGCGTGCTTTAGAGAATGGATACAGAATAAAAGTAATTGAGATAGAAGGAAAACTTATCGGTGTTGACAGAAAAGA
>CAZLIW010000021.1:0-8093 GCA_964559325.1 uncultured Halanaerobium sp.
CACGTACGGTTTTGTAGAGGGATTGGGGCTGTGAAGCCCCGTCTACTCGACCAAATGAAATTTTTCACTTGTACCCGGTACCAATGATCGGTACTAAATTTATATCATTTTGTCGAATAAGATAACATTAAAAGGAATTATGTTGTAAAACTTGACAACTTATTTGATTTAAACTAAAATACATTCATGAAGTGAAAATAAATAGAATATTATTTACAGTATGAATTTTATTATAGTAATAACTGAGGCAATTAATACAATATTCTAACCTTTTAAATCAAGAAAGGAGGGATTAGATATTCGCTGAATTATTTGTCATTATAGTATTAATATTTTAAGTCTGGAATTTGTAAGATTAAATATATTGAAGGGCCTTGGGTCGGGATATTTATATCCGGGCTTTTTTTGTTGTTAAGGTAAAAATTATTAAGTGAAGTTTAGCACAAACTAATTATATGGTTATTAATAAAATCAATATTATTCAGAATTATAAAACATAAATAATAGGAGGAATAAAATGGATCAAGTATTAAAAGTAGCCAATGAATGGGGAGCATGGCTTGCTGCAGCTCCAGTTGTAATTATTGCTTTAATTCAGGCTTTATTATATTATCGTCAGTCTATGAAGGTTGGCCAGGAGATAGGATTGGAAAAAACAGATCTCCACAAGGCTTTTAAAACTGGAATTATTACTTCCATTGGACCGGTAATAGCTGTTTTTATTGTTATGGTTGGTTTAATGTCAGTAATTGGTGGCCCACTTGCATGGATGAGGTTATCAGTTATTGGATCTGCCCCTACTGAACTGACTGCAGCCAGACTGGGTGCAGATGCAGCAGGAGTTGAATTTGGTGGAGATGGATATAATCTGCAGGTAATGGCAGTATCATGGTCTACTATGATTTTAAATGGTATAGGCTGGCTTTTGTTTGTAGGACTTTTCGCTCATAAACTTGAAGATTTACGGGAAAAAGTAGCTAATGGTGATTCAAGATGGCTGGGTATACTCAGTGGTGCAGCTATGCTTGGTGTGTTTGGTTATTTAAACGCAGATTATGTTCTTTCTCTTAGTGGTCCATTTGTTGCGGCTGTAGTTGGAGCACTGGCAATGATTGCTCTCCTTAAAATTTCAGAAAGTTTCAGGCCAATAAAGGAATATTCGCTCGGTATTGCAATGCTTTTGGGTATGTTTTTTGCAACCATTTTAATTTAAATCATTACCAATATACAGACTAATTCTACAGAGAAATAATTTTCATAAAATTAAGGGGGAAATCGAATTGACTGACAAACAGTGGCACGAAGACTGGTATTTACCTGTAAAGAAAGTTGGAATGGCAACACTTTTAATAGCAGCATTATTTTCATTTTTTCCACTTGCATATTTATATTTTGCAAAAGGCATTGTACCTGATGTTACTACTGCATTAAAAGCCTGGGGACTGGTGGCAGCGTCTTTTGGAGCTTTTTATATAGTTGAGCCGGTATCATATTATGCGATATTGGGGCTTGCAGGTACATATTTATCATTTCTGACCGGTAATATTGCTAATCTAAGGCTTCCCTGTTCGGCAATGGCCCAGGAAGTACTGGAAGTTAAAGAAGGAACTAGAGAAGCAGAAATTATTGGTACTCTTGGTATTACTGGCTCTGTAATTACCAATTTAGTTGGTGTAACTCTGGCAGCTATTATAGGTATGTCTATTATCGAAGTGATGCCTGATATAGTAATACATGCCTTTAGGAATTATACAGCACCTGCTATTTTTGGAGCTGTATTTGGACAGTTTTCCATGAGATATCCTAAACTTGCACCATTTGGAATTGGTATACCACTAGTTTTGAGTGCGGTTTTTGGAGCACCTGCATGGGTACAAATTCTTGGAGCTGTTTTTGGGACAATATTTATTGGTAAAATATTATTTGACAGAGATTATATAAATTAAAAAAATGGGGTGTACATAATGGATTTTAAAAAGATGGCTTTAGATATTGAAGATCAAATAATTAAGTGGAGAAGAGATTTGCATCAGATTCCAGAAACAGGACTTGAACTTCCAGAGACAAGTAACTACATAGAACAGGAATTAGACAAAATGGGTATAGAATATAAGTCAGGTCTGGCTGGTAGTGGAATAGTGGCTATAATCTGGGCCGGAGATGAAGATTCTAAAACATTTGCTGTAAGGGCAGATATGGATGCATTAAACATAACTGAAGAAACAGGACTGGATTTCGCCTCTACACATGAAGGAAAAATGCATGCCTGTGGTCATGATTCTCATGCAGCAATGGCCTTAGGTGTTGCCAAAATTGCCAGTGAAAACAAAGATAAGCTGGCCGGTAATGTAAAAATAATTTTTCAGCCTGCTGAAGAAGGTCCTGGTGGAGCAAAGCCTATGATAGAAGAAGGAGCATTAGAAGATCCGGAGGTGGACGCTATTGTAGGTCTGCATATAGGTACTATCTTTAAAGAAGTAAAACCGGGCCAGATTGGTGTTTCCAAAGGTGCAACAATGGCCTGTCTGGACAGTTTTGATATTGAAGTAGAAGGAAAAGGTGGACATGGTGCTATGCCGCATACAACTGTTGATCCGGTTGCAGTAAGTTCATCAATTGTGCAGGAGCTGCAGACGCTGATCAGTAGAGAGATTACACCTGTTAGACCTGGAGTAATAAGTGTATGTAAGATTCACGGAGGCAGTGCCTATAATGTAATACCTGGCAAAGTAAATATGGAAGGAACAGCCCGCTTTATCCATGAAGAGCAGAGGCAGCAGATTTCCAAAAGAATGGAAGAGCTGGTAGAAAAAATTGCAGATGCCAGGAGAGCAAAAGTTAAGTTTAATTATCATTATGGATATCCACCAGTAGTTAATCCAGAAGAATTTACTGACTACTTTAAAGAAGTAGCAGAAACAGTTATAGATGATGAAGATATTATAGAATTAAAAGAGCCAAATATGGGTGGAGAAGATATGGCATATTTCTTAAAAGAAGTACCGGGAACATTCTTCTTTTTAGGAGGAGCTAAAGAGATAGATGGTGAAGTATATTCTCACCACAACTCTAAATTTGATATTGAAGAATCAGTATTTCATCTCGGCACAGCATTAATGGCAAAAACTGCCTTTGACTGGCTTGAAAAGAATAAGTAGAAGTAGAAAAACAGAATAGTAAATGATAGTAATTAAATGGTACCGGGTACAAATGAAATTTTTCACTTGTACCCGGTACTATTTTGCGTTTATGTACCCGGTACCTTATGTTTTTTTATACTTTTTTATCGAATACTATACTAAAGTATTATATATAAATCTGGGAAAAAAAGATATAATTACAATATATAGTGGAATAAGTTTAAACTGGTTTTGAATAGTATATGGGAGGAAAATTATGTTAAAAAAATGCCTGGTTGTATTTTCTATAATTACTATACTTTTTCAATCTTTTTTTGGTACATATGTTTATGCTTCTGGCCCACAGATAGTTGTTGATGGCAAAACTCAGACCAGTTTAAAGCAGAATGGAAATATTACAGATATAAATACTGAAACTGTCAGAGGAAATAATGCTTTTAACTCTTTTGAAATTTTTAATGTTGAAACAGGCAAAATAGTTAATCTATATCTACCTAAAAATACAGAAAATTTACTCAATTTAGTACATAATCAGAGATCTGATATAAATGGTGTATTAAATTCTATTAAAAATGGGGAAATTGGTGGTAATGTGTATTTTCTCAATCCTCATGGAATTATAGTAGGTAGTGAAGGTAGAGTAAATGTGGGATCATTAACAGCAGTAACTCCTACACCTGACTTTATGAACAGTGTTTTTTCCTACCCCAATAATCCTTCCAGTACAGCTGTAGATGCAATTATGAGCGGCAGCCTGCCAATAAATTCTGATGGTCTGATAAGTGTTTCAGGAAAGGTGAATGCTGTAAATGATATTGAACTTATTGGAGGAAATATCGAAATAAATGCCGGTGCAGAAAACATAGGAGAAATCAAAACTGGAGCAGATTTTTCTCAGATTGAGGGTGGAAATGAAGACAGAGTTAATTTTTCTGATGTAGTTAATATCAGTGGCCTTAAAAGTGGAGAGCAGATTTCTGCTGAAAATGGAGATATTAAAATTACAGCAGAAAATAATGTTGTTAACAAAGGTAATATAACAGCTGATGGAAAAAATAATCTTGATGCGGGAAATATAAATATAAGTGCTGCTCGAAATATAGAACTTAAAAATGGATCTTTAATCTCTGCAGGAGGTAGAGGTGGAGATTCAGATGGTGGAGTTATATTAATCCTGGCAGATAACAAGTCTTTATTTGAGAAAGGAGCATTAATTAAGGCAGCTGCTGAAGACAGTGGAGATGCTGGGTTTATAGAGTTAAGTGCTTTAAAAGAAGTTTTTCTTGATGGAGGCAAATTTGATATAAGTGCTGAAGAAGGTCAGGCAGGTACAGTATACATTGATCCTGAGGAGTTGAATATTACATATGATCAGAGTTTTTATGGTGGTACACATATTTATGAAGCAGATTTAATTAGAGTATGGGATAATGTTGTGCTTTCAACCCGAAATATTAATAATTCCACTGGATATTCTAAAGGAGATTCGGGAGATTTAATTCTGCAGGGAAGGGTTATACTGCTGAAAGATGGATCAAAATTACTTGCAAATGCAGTAAATGATGAAAACAGTAGTTATCAGAGTGGAAATATTCAGCTTTTTACTCATACAGAAACTAATGATATTAATGCAGATGGTCACCTTGCTGAGGCCAGCAGCAGAATAGAAATAGATGGAGCAGAAATAAGAGGGAAAAATATCAGTATTAATTCTGAAGCTATGTCAGGTTACAGCTGGGAATATGATGATCCCCAATCCGAACTGGAGAAAGATAATACTGGCAGTATTGCTAAAGTGAATGTAAAAGCTGAAGCTGAAGTATTAATAAAGGGGAATTCTAAAATAAATGCAGAAGAAAATCTTGATATATCAGCATATACTGATTCTAAGTCTTTTATTAGAACACAGTCTGAAGACAAAAAATCTACTACAGCAGTAGCTTATATAATAGCCAATTTAGATGCAAATTCATCGGTAAGTATTGGGAATGGAAGCAAAATAGCTGCTGATCAGCTTAATCTGAACTCATTCAATAATACAGTTCTGGATATAAATGCTGCCTCTGTAGCAGAAGATTCAGCTGATAATTCAAATAAAGCAGCAGTAGCTATAACTTCAGCAAATATTAACTCTATCGCAGAGATTAATAAAGGGGTAGAAATTAATGCAGCTGATATTAATATAACAGCAGAAAATCAGAACAGTTTTTCTACAACAGCACTGGCAATGTCTCCTAAAAATGCAAAAGCAGGTGTGGCGGCAGCTGTATTTGAAGGTAATACAGATACAAAAGCCAGTTATGCTGGAACATTTGTAACAGGAGAAGATTTGAATAACGAAAAATTGAACAGTTTGAATATAAAGTCAGTTAATAATAACATAAAAAACTCAACTGCTGCTGTAACAGCAGCTCTTTCAGAAGATGATGAAACATCTTCTGCTATAAAAAATGGAAGCAGTGGGTTGGATACAGTAAGAAATAAATTATCAGGCAGTTCAGATATGGACAGCAAATCCGGTACAGGTCATTTGCGTCTTGCAGGTGCTGTAAGCTTTGCTGAAAGTAATCAAAATGCAGAATCCTTTGTGGGAGATTCTACAGAGGTTGAAGCTGATAATATTACAATAAGTTCAGAAGTTTCAAATCAGGCGGTAGAAAACAGGGCCATCAGTACCGTCACCTCGACAGCACCAAAAAAAGATGAACCTGAAGAAGGAGGATCTACAACAACTTCTTTAAGTGCTGCATTAAGTTATGGAGATTATAATCAGCAGGCACAGGCATATACAGGTATAAATTCAGTGCTCAAAGCAGAGAAAATAGATATAAATAGCAGCATTGAGAAAAATTATACAGCTAACTGGTCAGACTGGAATTCTTTCAGTGGGATAATAAATAATATCAGCAATATCATTAGTGCTGATAAAGGTGGTTATTTAAGCTCTTATACAAATTCAACCGGTTCAGCGGAAAATGTTAATCTTGCCGGTTCACTTTCTTATCTCGATTTTGATAATAATTCACTTGCTTATACAGGTAGGGGAACTCAGATATATGGCCCAGAATTGAATATAAATGCAGCTAACAGTATAAGTGGTGTATATTTTTCTGGTAATCTGGATGGCTTCAAAGCCGGAACCACTGGCGGCAGTAAATCAGCTGGAGGAACTTATAATCAGATAAATTATAATAATAATACACAGGCCTATATTTTAGAAGGAACTTCAATTCGGAAATATGAAGAAGATGAAGATACAGCAGTTGCTCCGGTGATCTCAGTAACTGCAGAAAACAGTTCTAATTTGATTTCAATAACTCCAACCGCAGGTAAAGGTTCAACATGGGGGTTTAATGGAACATTTTCTCTTGGAAAAATTAATAATACTACACAAGCATCAATAAGTAATAGATCAGAAATTGCTGCTGGTGAAGTAAATTTGAATTCTCATGATAAAATTAACAGCTGGTCATTAAGTGGTGCCTTCAATAAAAGTGAAAATGCAGGAATAGGAGCAGGGCTTGCTTTTAATGAAGTGAAAACTGAAACCAATTCCTATATCGGTGATAACAGCAGTTTAATTGACAATAAAAGTTATACTGTTCAGTCCGGTGATACACTTTCGGAAATTGCAGCAAAATATAATACATCTGTTGATATTTTAAAAGAAGTCAACAGTATTGATGATGCAGATCATATAGCAGTAGGCCAGGAGCTGACAATTGCCTATAATGCAGGTAGTCTGTCAGCAGATAAAGCAGAGATATCTGCCCGTACAGGTGGAAGTATTGACTCTATAGCAGTGGCGGGAGCAGAGTCAGCAGAGAATGATTCCTATTCTGAAAACAATAATTATGACAGTGAAAATCCGACAGTTAAAGATGATGACCTTCCAGATTATAATGCAGAGACAGATTCTGCTGTAAATAAGGCTGAATCTGACAGTGATTCAGAACCAAAATCTAATCCCTCTTTTGGATTGGGTATTTCGGGCAGTGCTGCCTATAATATTACTTCTTTAAATACATCAGCCTATATAGAAGATATTTTAGCCAATTTTACTGCTGATAAAGAAAAGAGAAATGGATTAGCTGTTTTAGCAGTTAATAATACAGATATAAGTGCATACAGTGGTGCGGCCTCTTTGATTAGGTCAGGAAATAATTCTAATGATTTTAAGGTTGCACTTGCAGGAAGTCTGGCAGTTAATGATTTAAATAATACTACCAGAGCTTATGGAGACAATATTGAAATTACAGGAAGTGATTATCTTTCCTTTAGGGCACTTACTGCTGGAGAATATCTGGCAGTAGCTTTAGGTGCTGCTGTTAACACAAATAGCACCTCTGCTGTTTCCATTGCGGGATCAGTATCGATAAATAAAAGTGAAAATACAGCACAGGCATATATTATTGACAGTGCTTTAGATGCAAACAACTACTCTGAACCAGAAGAAGATAATGAAGATGACTCGGATGGGAGCAGTACAGATGATATTGAAAAAAATATTGATTTTACGGCATATGATAAAAGTAAAATGGGTACAGGTGGTGGAGCACTTCTTCTCAATGGAAAAGCTGGTGTGGGCACAGCTGTCAGTTACAGCCATAATGCCAATTCTGTAAAGTCATATTTAAAAAATATTACAGCTGAAGGTTTCAATACAGCTGATATAAATGCATTTAATTCTTCTAAAATTGCTTCAGGTGCAGCTATGGGATCATTTACATCTGAAGCTAATTCAGCATCACTTGCCGGTTCTTTTGCAATAAATAAAGTAGATAATACAGTAAGTGCATCTATAGAAAACTCTAATATAATAGTTAGAGATGAAATTAGCCTGCAGGCAGAAGATTCTGAAGGAATTACAATTCTGGATAATATTATTAAACAGCCTGACAGTGAAGATGGTGAAGAAGAAAGTGAAGATAGTGATTATGAATATAGTGCTCA
>CAZLIW010000021.1:8193-13367 GCA_964559325.1 uncultured Halanaerobium sp.
ACAGTGAAGATGGTGAAGAAGAAAGTGAAGATAGTGATTATGAATATAGTGCTCATCAGTGGAAAAACAAAATTTCTGAATGGGAAGCTGAAGAAGAAAATGGAAGCAGCAGTGTGCTTTCTGCTGCAGGACTTCTTCAGGCGGGTGGCAATAATGTAGGTGTTTCTATGGTGTGGAATGATATTAATAATAATTATCTTACAGAAGTAATAAATTCAGATTTAAAAACAGAATCAGAAAATGGGCAGATAAATCTCAGTACTGCTAATAAAACAAAGGCAGCAGGTATTTCAGCAGGGGCAGGAATAGCCAGCCAGTTTGCAGGAGCGGCAGCTGTTGTAGTTAATAAAAATAACAGCAGCATTAAATCTGTAATAAAATCCGATAATAAAAATTTAATTGAAACTTCTAATTTAAATATAAAAGCTGAAGATAATTCAAAGATAGATTCTCTTGCAAGTCAGCTGGCATTTGCTTCAAAAGCAGCACTTGGAGGAGCAGTAATTTATAATGATTTTAACAGTAGCAGTAAAGATAATAATACTGCCAGTGTTGAAAGTTCTCTTGCAGGAGTGGAGCTTAAAACAGAGAATAGCAGCATAAATTCTCAGCAAAATGGTCAAATTAGAGGTCTTGCTGCTTCAGGAGCAGCATCACCTGCTGTGGCTCTGACAGCTTCAGTAATCTACAGTGATATTTACACCGACAGCAGAGCAGGAATAGAAAATATATATTCTGATGGTGAAAGAAATAATCTAACTGTAAATGCAGAAGATAATCTGGATTTAAAGATGATCTCTGGCTCAGGTACGGCAGGTTCTGCTTCAATAGGTGGTTCTGTAACAATTAATAATATTGAAGGAAAAGTAAAAGCATCTGCAATAAATAATAAAGAAGATATAGCTTATTTTTCGGGACTGAAAATAAATTCTTCAGCTGACAGAACAGTAGATTCCAGAGCCTATCAGGGTAGTGGTGGATATTATTTTTCAGGAGGAGCTGCTGCAGCAGTAAATAATGTAGATTTTGATGTGATTTCAGCTGTTGAAGAAGGCTCAAAGTTTGAGATGACAAATGATTCTCTTCTGGAACTAAAAGTTGATGATGAAATAAATATATTATCTGATGCTCAGGGATATCAGCTTGCCGGTGCAGCGCTGGGAGCGGTATTTTCCAGTTCTAAGAGAAGTGGAAATACAATGGCACAGGTTGGAAATGACAGTAATAATGATGAAATTATAGATAAAACAGATATAAAATTTCAGAATGGGAAATTAAATATATCTGCTTTTAGGAATGGGAAAATCGATTCATTTTCCAGAGCAGGATCTGGTGGGGTTGCTGCATTAAATGCTTCTCAGGCAGAAGCAGCTGATACTGGAAAAGTATATGCAGAATTAAATAATACTGATATTTTTGGCACATTAGCCTGGTATAATAGCAGTATTTATGGAAGTGGAACAGAAGTGAATATTACGGCTGAAGCTCAACCAGCTCTTTCTGCAGAAGCAAAAGGATACAGTGGTTCTATTGGAGGTAGTGCTGGACTGGCAAAAGCCAGCTCAAATTCTGATATTGATATAAAAGCATCAGCAGATTCTAAAAGCTATATAAAAGCTGAAGATATTATAGTTAAAGCACTGAATAATCTTAATGAAGGAGATAATACAGCTTACAGTTATGCTGAAGGTATTGCAGCTGGAATTCTGCTGGGAGCAAATGCGGCTTTGAGTGAAGCAGTTAATAGTAATATTGTTAAAAGTTATATTGCTTCTGAGCTGGATATTAACAAAAGAGTAGATATTCTGGCAGATAATAACAGCAGCCAGGAAGCTTATGCAACAGGTATTGGGGCAGGTGCGGCAGCATTAGGGGCAAATTTTGCGAGTGCAGAATCCAGAACTATCACAGCAGCTGCGGCAGGTAATATAGTTACTTTTGAAGATGAAGACTCTGTAGGTGGACGAGTAGTAGATGTTGATGGAAATGGGTTAAATATGCGGATAGGTAGCCGATCTTATAATAGCAGTCTCAGCATTAAAGCAGAAGGGAATACTGCAAATTATGCAGAATCAGTTTCTGGGAGTGGGGGAGTCATTTCCGGGGCAGCAGCTTCTGCTAAAACAATTAATGATAATCTTTCACTGGCAGAAGTAGGTAGAGGAACAGTTATCGGTAGAGATGCTGCCCATGGGTCAGGTGGAAGTGATCCTGATTTAATTAATATTAATGATTCAGAAGATATTCTGGCTTTCGAAGGTGATAACAGCCTTAATAATATTATAAAATTAGAAAAAATAGATATTCTTGCTGAACAGAATACAGTGTTTGACAGCAGTGCCAATAGTGTACAGGCAGCAGTGGCCGGAATGAGTGGTGCCGAATCTTTAAATCTTATCAATTCTGCAGCTGAAGCTAATCTTGGAGATGGAGCAGCACTTTATACTTCCGAGAGTTATACATCCCCTTCGTATATAGAGATAAAGGCTGACAATACTATTGAACAGGCTGGAAGCAGTAGGCCAAATGCAAAAGCATCTGCCGGTGGGGTGATTAATGGTTCAGCCGCTGAAAGCAAAATATTTGTTACACAGGATGCAGTTGTTAATTTAGGCAAAAATTCAATTCTTTTTAATTCTGGCAGTATATCTAATACAGAAAATGGAGTAGAAATAAATGCATTTAACAGCCTGAATATTAATAATGAAGCAGTTCTTTCCACAGGTGGAGCAGTGGAATCACCTTATGCAGAAACAGTACTAAAAGCAGGTGATGATACAAGGTCTGAAGATGATAAAGAATACAGCAGTGACGGCAGTCACTATCTTAAGGCGCAGATAAATATTGATGATAACAGCAGCATAATTAGTTCTGGAGGTCTGGATGTCGGTGCTTATACACAGGCAAATGGTTCAAATAGGTCACTTGTTAAAACTTATGGTGGAGTAGGATTTGCTGGAGGTAAATCACTTTCATTTCTGGATAGCAGTCAGATAGTAAATATTGAAGATAATGTATATATTATGGCATATAATGATATAAATTTAAGAGCCGGACAAAAAGGAGATGGATCTGCTTTCAGCAGAGTTGATAGTTCTGCTCATACAGATGTGTTTAACTATACTGCTTTGCCATTAGATACAAAAATAAAAGCTTATGGTAGTGTAGAAAACAATTCGATTTTATCAGCTGCTGGCAGTTCGGTTATTGACGGGGTGCAGGATGTAGTTATAGGTGCATATAATGGTTATATTTCAGCAGAAGGTTATGGAGAAGGACATAATCCCTACCTTGAAGCTATTGGGAGCAAAAAAACAGGTGGAGATAGCAGTAGAACAGCTTTGGGACAGCTGAACTTAAATGGACAGATTAATGCAGGTGTTTTTAATGAAAAATCAATATATTTTAAAAGTAATGGTGAGGTAGAATTAAAGAATTTGAATGAAAATATTTTTAATACCGAAATGATAAATCCGCATCAGCAGATTGAAGAAGAGATCGAGCATCTTAATAATCTAAAAGAAGCTGCTGAAGCTGATGGTGATATGGTTGAATTGAGCCGACTTGAAGGAGAAATAGCAACTCTGACTATGTTAAAAAATGTTTTGAGAGATTCAGATTCTCCTGCTCTGGAGGTAAATAATATATTTAGTTCTGGTGGAAATATAACTCTTGACAGTGATAATATTTCAGGAAATGGACAGCTCAATGCATCTGGTGGACCCAAAATAGAGATAATTAATGAAACTCCAAAACATCTTCTTTTAAATGAACTGGTAATTCCCGATAGAGATACAGGTGGCAGGATATTTTTTGGTGGATCTGCAGATGGTTCACTATCCGAACTTGATATTAATTCAGCTGGAACAGAAACGGATGCTCTGATAAAAATCGAAAATATAAGCAGTACTGGTGAACCTTCGATATTTCTAAAAAACGGTGCATATAATCGGCGGGGTCTGCTGGATGTTTATAATAAAAAAGGTAATTTTGCTTCTTTTGATAAAATCAGAGCAAAAGAAAGCAGGATAAATGTTCCCAACGGGGCAGTAATTATAAATAGTCCAGGAGAGATGTATAATATTAATTCTGATCCACTTTCTGCCTGGTATAAAATCGAAAATCTTCCCTCCAGTGCATGGTTGGCAGCACAGTATGTTGCAACTGCAGAATATATAGATTCTGGAAGTTCTCGCAGTATTAATGATTGGCTGCGTGATCAAAATAATAAAATGTATCCTTCAGATCAGGATTATGCATATCCTGATCCCAATGACGGCACATATGTTTTTGGAGATATTCTTCCTAATGATTATGAGAACAGTGATCTGGGGAGTGTAAAGCTTTTTAAAGATTTCTGGATGCAGAGAGTTTATGAACAAAGTTTAAATACATATCGGAATACATATCCTGATCTTGATCTGGAATATACAGATGAACCTGCAGTTTCAGGACAGATTATAGGTATAAATGCTGACAGAATAAATATTAATGGTAAAATAAAAGCAGGAAGTCCTGTAGACTGGGATATAAACATTGACTCTGAGGTTGACAGCTGGATTGCTGATCAGAACAGCAGTGGATCTCTTGCTGTACCGGAGGAATATTATGACCTTGGTGAAGATATTAACGAAAAATATTATCTTGAATATGATTTTGATGAACAAAAATTAGTATTAGGAGATATAAATGCAAGTGGTGGAGGTTATGTTTATCTGCATGGTAATATCATAAGCACAAATCCAATGGGAGAGATCGAGGTTCTCAATGGTTTAGGCAATGTAAAAATAGATAATTACAGCAGTAAAATACTTGAAATAAATAATATTAATACAGGTACTACAGCAGAAGGCAGGGTTAAAATTGTAGATACACTAAAAAATGAAACAAGCTGGTATGTAAACAAACCTGGTGAAAATATAAAATACTATCACCTAAATAGGACATATAATACAGAAATGCCTGCAGCTGTTTCTGCATATTATACTGACTCTGTTGATTATGCTCCTCTGGAAAATGTTCGCTATGAATGGAAAAGAAAAGCAAAAATAGAGAAATGTTAAAAACTTATAAAGCTAATAAATTAATTTACTTTGAAGAAGAACTCGGTGAACAACTTTTTGCAGAAGAAAGAGAAGTTGCTAAGGCTTATAAAACTATTCTTGAAATCTGTA
>CAZLIW010000022.1:0-11049 GCA_964559325.1 uncultured Halanaerobium sp.
GAAGCTTTAAAAAGCGGCAATTTAGGAGTTATGGATTATATGAAAATAAAAAATGTGGAGTCTGATACTAAAATGAGCACAAGTATTTCAGATTCTTCGGAAGAAAAGAAAAATAACAATTCCGGAAATGAATTTTAAAGCAGGTAAAGATTTACAGAAAAAAGGAGGTTGAGTAATGGAGACTTTGATATTTATACTGCCTGTTTTACTGATATTTTTATTTATAATTACTAACTTTTTTATGATTTTTAAAAAAATTATCAGTTTTATTTTGAAATCTGCTGAAGAAAACAGAGCTCAAAATAGAAGTGGAGTAGATTCACAGCAGTCTGTTAATTCTGATATTGACATTACAACTGCTGTTGATAATGATAAAACCATTTATGAATATAAACAGGGAAATGCAAATGACTTTTCAGAAACTCAGGTTGATTCTGCCGGGTCATCTGGATCAGCAAGTGACAAATCTATCGGCAGTGAATCCTATACTGATTTTGGATCTGATTTTAATTTTGACTCTGGAAATGAAAATGATATTTTTGGACAATTTGCTTCTTATACAGAAGCGGAAAAAGCAGTTTTATATAATGAGATAATGAGTCCACCAAAAGCTTATGAAAACCAGAAGAAATTTTTCTAATTTAATTATTTTAAATTTTAAACTGTAATCTATTATGCAGATCACAAAACATTCTCTTATGTTAGGCAGGACATTTTTTGTTCCTGCTTAATGTAAGAGTTTTTTATTTTAATAAATAGACTTTACTAATTATTCAAAAAATTTAAAATATAACACCATATATTGCATAATTAGCCGAATGTGTTATACTATTTATATCAATAGTGCTATTTATTTGGAGGTGTGGATATGCAGCTTACAGATAGACAAAATAATATAATAGATATTGTAAAAAAAAGTGAACCGATTTCCAGTCAGGATATTGCAGAAGAATTAGGATTATCCAGAACAGCAATAAGATCAGATCTATCTCTGTTGACTATGCTGGAACTGCTTGATGCAAAACCAAAAGTGGGATACTATTTAAAAAAAGGAAAAAAAATAACCAATATTGGTGATCTTTTAGAAAAACCAGTTTCAGAATTTATGTCAGCTCCAGTAAGTGTAGAGGAAAATCAAAGTATTTATGATACAACAATAAAGCTCTTTATGGAAGATGTTGGGACAGTTTTTGTTACAGATATAGAGGAAAAACTTACCGGAATTATTTCCAGAAAAGATCTGCTTAAAATGAGTATTGGTCACAGCAATTTGAAGAAAACTCCGGTTAGCCTTGCTATGACAAGGATGCCCAATGTTATTTCAGTTCGAAAAGACGAAAATTTTATAGATGTTCTGGAAAAAATTGTTGATAACGAAATTGACTCACTTCCTGTTATTGATAATAAAAAAGTTGTGGGCAGAGTTAGTAAAACTATTCTGCTCCAGACAATTATTAACATAACTAAAAAATTTTAATGGAGGTATAAAAAATGCAGAGGGAATTGACACTGGAATTTGTAAGAGTAACTGAAGCAGCAGCTTTAGCTGCCGCACCCTGGATGGGGAAAGGGCAGGAAAAAATGGCAGATAAAGCAGCAGTTGATGCAATGAGGGCTGTTTTTGAAACCATTTCTATCAATGGAACAGTTGTCATTGGAGAAGGAGAGAAAGATGAAGCACCACGGCTGTATATTGGAGAAAAGATTGGTGCAAAAAATTCAGTTAATGAGGTTGATATAGCTGTTGATCCTTTAGAGGGTACTGCACTTGTTGCACGAGGACTACCAAATGCCCTGGCGGTAGTAGCTGTTGCAGAAAAAGGTTCATTTTTAAAAGCTCCGGATACATATATGGAAAAAATTGCAGTAGGACCAGAGGCCAAAGGCAAAGTTAATCTGGATGCACCTGTTGAAGATAATCTTAGAGCAGTTGCAGATTCTCTAAATAAAGGTGTTAAAGATCTCACGGTAATTGTTCTGGATAGACCGCGCCATGATGAGTTAATTTCTAAAATAAGAAAAGTTGGTTCCAGAATTAAATTGATTAGTGATGGAGATGTTGCTGCCGGGATTGCTACTGCCAGAAAGGGAAGTGGAGTAGATGTAATGATAGGTATTGGTGGAGCAACTGAAGGTGTATTAACAGCAGCAGCTTTAAAATGTCTTGGTGGAGAAATACAGGCAAGATTAAAATGCAGAAATAAAGCTGATGAAGAAAAAGCAGCAAAATTTGGTATTAAAGATCTTGATAGACTTTACTGTACTGATGATCTTGCTAAAGGTGATGATATAATGCTTGCAATTACAGGTGTTACAGATGGAGAGCTTTTAAAGGGAGTTAGATATTCCTGGAACAACGCTGAGACTCATTCACTTATAACAAGAAGTAAAACTGGTACGGTCAGATTTATTCGAACAGAACATATTATTACAAATAAGCCGCCCTATTTTCCAAAAAATATTTTCAATTTAGATTATGCGAGAGAATAAAGTAATCTAATAAAATAAATTTAAGCAACTGCAGTCTGATACAGGCTGCAGTTTTTTGCAGTGCAATATTAAAAGTGGGAAATTCAAATTGGTTAAAACTTGTCTGAACTGATAATTATGATATAATAATATAATGGTCAATTAATAAACCTCTCATATTAATTTAAATATTTGGATGGAGTTTTATTTAGATATTTTCGATTAAGAAACAGAGAGGGAGGATTATCTTATTTACTATAGAATTATGTAATGTAAGAAAGAGGAGGAAATTTAAATTGTCAGAAGAAAGTAAAAGTATTGGTATTAATGATTATAAAATAGCAATGAATTTCTTTGGACGTCATGATAGAAATTTAAAGATTCTGGAAGAAGTTCTTTCAGTTGATTTGATAGGGCGTGGAAATGAAATTAGGCTTATTGCTGATCATAAAGAAATAGAAGAAAAGGCAAAAATTATTAAAAGAATTATTTCAATAACATCTGAAGAAAGAGAACTTACACCACGAGAAGTAAAATATGCTGTAGAGCTTTTAAAAAGAAATCCTGGTGTAAATCTTAATGATATATATAATGAAGTTATTCAGGAAAATTATAAAGGAAGAAAAATAAAGGCTAAAACTATTGGTCAGAAGCTGTATATTGAATCTATAAAAAATAGAGATATTGTTTTTTCAATTGGTCCTGCTGGGACAGGGAAAACCTATCTTGCCATGGTAATGGCTGTAAAAAGTCTTCTTAATAAGACAGTAAGCAGAATTGTATTAACAAGGCCTGCGATTGAAGCAGGAGAAAACCTGGGATTTTTGCCAGGGGATATGCAGGATAAAGTTGATCCATATTTGAGGCCGCTATATGATGCTCTTTATGATATACTGGGGCCGGAGAAGTCAAAACTTTATCAGGAAAAGGATATTATTGAGGTTGCGCCTCTTGCATATATGCGGGGACGCACACTGGATGATTCATTTGTTATTTTAGATGAAGCTCAAAATACAACTCTGGAACAGATGAAAATGTTTTTAACCAGGATAGGCTTTAATTCAAAAGCAGTAATAACCGGTGATATAACTCAAATAGATCTGCCTAATAACAAAAAATCAGGACTTGCAACTGTACAAAGAATTTTAAAAAATATAAAAGGAATAGATTTTGTTTATCTGACAAGACATGATGTTGTAAGACATGATCTTGTTAAAGAAATTATCAAAGCTTATGAAAGATATGAAAGTGGGAAATAAATATGAAATTAATGAAAAAGTTAAGGGTGAAGCTGAGAAATTTTAGAAGAAAGCACCTCAGCTTTTCCCAGAATACTCAGAGAATAATCTGGGCAGTTATTTTTTTCATTCTTTTAAGTTTAACTTTGACTTTAGATTTAATTCCGAATAGAATTGATTTAAAAGCCGGACAGGTCAGTAAAAATGATATAACAGCTCCACGGACATTAACATTTTTAGATGAAGAGAAAACTGAAGAATTAAAACAGATGGCTGCAGAAAGAGCACCAAAGGTTTATGAGGAAGACAGTAATATTAACTCAACTATTAATAGAAATCTGGATATAATTTTTGCAGCTGTTAAGACAGAAAAAAATAATTTTATAGAAAATAAAATTTTAAAAGAAAATAAAAGTAAAGCAGAAAGAAATGATGAAAATTCTGAACCAAATTCCAGCAATGTGGAAAATAGCAGCTTTGATTTTAATAATTTAACTGAAGAGGAAAAAAATAGTTTAACTGCAAATATAAAGTCTAAAATAAACTTTGATATAGAAGACCGCACTATTAGTGTATTATTGAATACCGATACAGAAGAGTTAAATCAGCTGCAGAAATATTCTCAAAATCTTATAACAGAACAGCTTTCACAGAGAATTTTGCCGTCTGATATTCCGGATGCATCAGAAAATTTGCGTCAGTCTGCAATGGAGCTGGATATTTCCAGAGAACAGAGGCTGGCTGTTTCCAGTATACTCACTGCTGTTATCGAACCGAATATGTTTTTAAATTCAGAAGAAACAGAAAAAAGAAGGCAGGAAGCTGTTAGTCAGGTTGAACCTGTAAAAAGAACTGTAAGACAGGGAGAAATAATTGTTAGAAAAGGTGATGTTGTACAGCCAGAAGATATTGTAGTACTGGAAAAATTAGGTTTGCAGAAATCCAGGATTAATTATCTTAATATATTTGGCACACTGTTAATTGTACTTATACTTATTCTGCTGCTGGGATTTTATTTTCGCAAATATCAGCCGGATATATGGAACAGCAACACAAAAATATTATTAATTGAACTGCTTATTTTTATAGTGGTTATGCTGGCAAAAATATTTACAATTTTTCAGAATCCATTTATGGATTATCTTGTACCAACAGCAATGGCATCAATTTTATTAACAGTACTGATAGATTCTCAGACAGCACTTATTTCAACGATTTTTTTAAGCTTCCTTATTGCTCCTGTGTTTAATATGAACACAAATATTGTTTTAACTTCCTTTTTGGCAGGGCTTGTTGGAGTATTTAGTGTATCCAGAGTAAAAGAGCGGGGAGATCTAATTAGAGCAGGATTCAATGTAAGTCTTGTTCTTGTCTTTTCTATAGCGGGATTATCTTTTCTGGAAAGAACACAGGACTGGATGTATTTGCTCTGGGCTGTTACAGGTGGAATTTTGAACGGAATTTTAGTGGGAGTGCTTGCAAATGGATTTCTTCCGTATTTAGAAGATTTATTTGATATGACATCTTCTGTTAAACTACTGGAACTTTCTAATCCCAGCCAGCCTATCTTAAAGAGATTGCTGGTTGAAGCACCGGGAAGTTATCACCACAGTATAATTGTTGGTAATCTTGCCGAAACTGCAGCAGAAAATATAGGAGCAGATGCACTACTTGCTAGAACCGGTGCATATTATCATGATATTGGAAAACTTAAAAGACCTTATTTTTTCTCTGATAATCAGTTTGGAGGAGAAAATCCTCATGATAAAACGTCTCCTAACTTAAGCTCCTTAATTATAAAATCACATGTTAAAGATGGAGTCGAGCTTGCAGAAGAATATGGACTTCCCAGTAAAATAATAGATATTATCAAACAGCATCATGGAACAAATCTTATTTCTTATTTTTATCAGCAGGCTCTTCAGGATGATAAACACAACAATGTGGAAAAAAGTGATTTTAGATATGATGGGCCAAAACCCCAGAGCCGTGAAGCTGCTATAATAATGCTGGCAGATATAGTTGAAGCTGCTGTCAGATCTAAAAATTTTAATAAAAATAATCATAATAGAATAGAAGGTTTTGTAAGAGGGCTGATTAAGGATAAGTTGATAGAAAATCAGCTTGATGAATGTGATCTGACACTTAAGGATCTGGATACAATAGCCAGCAGTTTTGTTAAAGTATTGACAGGTATTTATCATCAGCGTGTGGAATATCCAGAAAATATTATAAAAGAAATGAAAGGAAAAGATAAAAATGATTAATATTCAGCTGAGCAATAATCAGGATAAAATTAAAGTTCCTTCTAAAATAGAAAATTTGCTTCAGAAGGTTGTGGAATGTGCTGCAGAGCTTGAAGGCTACAGTGGTGGTGAAGTAAGTATTGCTCTGGTTGATAATGAGCAAATAAAAGAATTAAATATAAAATATAGAGATAAACATGAAGCAACAGATGTTTTGTCTTTTCCTATTGGTGATGAGATACTTGGAGATATAGTAATTTCTGCTGAAAGAGCTTTGCAGCAGGCTGAAGATTATGGGCATTCTTTTTCCAGAGAAATAGCTTATTTGACAGTTCACGGTGTTCTGCATCTGTTTGGGTATAATCATTATGGAAAAGAAGAGAAGAAAATGATGAGGCAAAAAGAAGAAAGAGTTCTTGCTCAGCTTGATTTGAGCAGGGATTAGGAGGGATTTATGCAGCCGGGAAAACTTATAGATACTTTTAATCATGCAATTGCAGGATTGATACATTCTATTAGAACACAGAGAAATATGAAAATACATTTATTTGTGACAATGGTGGTTCTCGGTTTTAGTCTGCTATTTAATGTCAGCAGAGTGGAGCTGGCACTTGTTATTGTTTCTATCTCTTTTGTTATTTTTGCTGAGCTTATAAATACTGCAGTAGAAGTAATTATTGATATGACAGCACCAGAATACAGCTATCAGGCAAGAATTGCTAAAAATATTAGTGCTGCTGCTGTTTTAGTTGCTGCTGGAAATGCAGTTTTTACTGGTTATTTAATATTTTTTGATAAGTTAGAAAAACTTTCATTGGCGCTTATTTTTGTTTTGCGGCATCAACCTATTCATCTTGCATTTATAAATATTGTATTTTTATTCGTTTTTGTGATAGTTTTAAAATCAATGGTTAAAAGAGGGACACCACTTAAGGGAGGAATAATAAGTGGGCATACAGCAATTGCATTTTCTTCCGTAATTATAATTGCCTTTTTGACCCACAATTTTCTTGCCGCTACTCTTGCTCTGCTGCTGGCAGTTTTGACTGCCCAGAGCCGTCTGGAATCCGGCACCCATTCATTGAGAGAGGTTATATTAGGTGCTTTAGTTGGTATTATTGTAAGTGTTTTAATTTTTGCATTTTTTAGGTAGGCTTTATTTGGTTATTGAAGATATTTTGGGGGAGATGCTATGGTACTGGAATTATTAATATTAGCAGCACTTTTATTTTTATCTGCATTTTTTTCTGGCTCAGAAACTGCTTTTATGGCAGTTAACAGAATAAAAATAAAAGAAAGAGTTCAGCGGGGTGATGATAGAGCTTCCCGAGTGGATAAGCTTTTAACAAATCAGACTAAACTTCTTACCACTATTTTAATTGGTAATAATCTTGTCAACATAGCGGCTTCTTCTATTGCTACAGCTTTAGCTATAAGATTATTTGGTAATAAAGGTATTGGTATTGCAACAGGTGCTGTTACTTTATTGATTCTTGTTTTTGGAGAAATAACACCGAAAGCACTTGGAAATAATAAGTCGGTAAAGTATACAGAAACAGCTGCACCGTTTTTGTTTTATATGGGTAAATTTTTTGCACCTTTCATTTTTTTATTTACCAGAATAGTAAAGATATTTGTTGGAGATAAAGATCTTATTTCGTCTGCTTTTTTAAGCGAGGAAGAGATTAGGCGTTTTGTGGAAGTCAGCCACAGAGAAGGTATTATAAAAGAAACTGAACAGGAAATGATACAGAGTGTTTTTGATTTTGATGACACTCTTGTAAAAGAGGTTATGATTCCTAGAACTGATATGGTCTGTATAGAAAAAGGTGCAGGGTTAAAAGAATTAATAAGTCTTGCTGTGGAAAAAGGTCATTCACGCATTCCTGTTTTTGAAGAGTCGATTGATAACATTATTGGACTAATATATATAAAGGATCTTTTAGAACTTCTTTTGGAAAAAGAAAAAGAAGTTTCTATTGAAGACTTTGTTAAGCCAATATATTTTATTCCAGAAGGAAAGCCGATAAACCAGCTTTTATCAGAAATGAAAAAAAGAAAAGAACATATGGCAGTAGTAATAGATGAATATGGTGGAACAGCCGGATTAATTACTATTGAGGATCTTTTGGAAGAAATAGTAGGTGATATACAGGATGAATTTGATCTGGAACCGAAGTATATTGAATTTTTAAATGAGAAAGAGCTGATGCTGGATGGTAGAGTAGATATTGATGAGTTAAATGAACTCCTCCATACTTCCCTTCCTGTTAGTGAAGATTATGAAACCATTAGTGGACTTATTTTATATTATCTTAACCGTCTGCCTGAAGCTGGAGATAGAATAGATTTAGATGGCATTGAAGTTATAGTTGAGGATGTTTTGGACAATAGAATAAGAAAAATAAGACTGAAGAGTGAAGATGAAATCAAACTGGAAGATAGTGAGTGGTAAAAATGCTGCGAAAAATAAGAAATTTGTTTATAACAGGTCTTTTAGTTCTTTTACCTCTTGTATTAACTGCTTATCTTTTTTGGAATCTTTTTCTTATACTTGATAACTGGAGCAGACCAATGTTTAAACACTGGCTGGGTGTTGATCTGCCTGGAATTGGATTTGTTTTCACATTGCTGCTTATATTTTTAACAGGTATTTTTGCCACCAATATAATTGGCAAAAAAATTATAGATATTGGGGAATATCTGCTTTTAAAAATTCCACTGATAAGAAATATTTATCTGAGTATAAAGCAGATTTTAGATGGTGTTTTTGCCAGACAAAATGTTAGTTTTAAAAAAGCTATTCTGTTTGAATATCCCCGCAGAGGCCTTTATCAGATAGGATTTATAACAAAGGAAACTTCTATTCACTTTGAAAATTTAACCGGAGAAAAAATGTATAATGTTTTTCTGCCTACCACTCCCAATCCAACCTCCGGTATGTTTATAATGGTTCCTGTTAAAGAAGCCTATGAACTTGATGATATTACAATAGAAGAAGCACTAAAATTGATTATTTCTGGCGGTATTCTGTCACCGGTAGAAAACAGTCCGGGAGGTATAGATGGTTTTGAAACTTAAAGATAATAAATATTTTAAATTACTGCTTACAGTTCTTTTGGTATTCTTAATTATTAATGCTGTGCTTTTATCGAGAATACTGGGATTCATTTATTTACCCGGTGAAATAAGTCAGCTTGATAAGGCTAAAGAAGGTGCCAGAGCTGTGGTAAGATATAGCAGTGAACTTGCAGAAAGCTATGGGATTCGAGATAGAAAAAATATAGTTAATCTGTTTGCAGAATTTGAATATGAAGTAGAAAAGGCTGAAAGTGATGATGTTGTTGCAAGTATAATGATGGATTACGGCAGACAGATACAGGATGAGATTTTCAGAGAAGTTCAGCAGATGAGAATAAATGAGGTTTTAAATATAATAAATAGTCAGAAACTGCCTCAAACAGGTGTTATTTCTATCACTCATGCAGATGGAAAAACTAAAATTATTGATCCGGATGCTGTTCTTGGAGAGAAAACCAGAGAAAAATTAAAAAACATTGATTTGTTTCAGACATTAGAATTAAAAATAGAAAATAAAAAAGCAGAAATAACTGCTGGAGACATTTTTAATCTTGTTGAATATTTAAAATCAGAAAATGTCAGTCTAAAAAGACAGTACAGTATTCTCTCATCACAGGCAGGTTACAGCAGTATATCGGGTCAGGGTGTAATAATATATATAAATGATGATGATTCCTCAGCAGATCAGAATTCTTTAATACATGATTCTGATATTAGGAATATAATAAATGAACTCTGGATAGCCGGTGCAAGGGGTATTGAAGTTGGCGGTCAAAGAATTAATGTAAAATCATCTGTAAGATGTGTGGGGCCAACGATTTTGGTAAACAGTAAACCTGTTGCAGTTAACCCTGTTACTATTAAAGCAGTAGGTACTCCGGATATTCTACGGAGCAGTCTTGATATAATAAAGAAGAAATTAAATTCTTTTGGTATTGAAATTTCAATAAATGAAGAAGAAAATATAACTTTAAACAGCAGTCAGAGGTGAAATAATGAAGTTTAAAATTGCAATTTTGTTGCTTGTTGTCATATTATCCACAGCTGTATTAAGCGGCTGTAGTTTTACAGATATAGCAGAACAGCCTGCTGAAGAAACTTTAGAGGAAAATAAAACTGCAGAAGAAAAAGCTGACAGACAGCTGAGTAAAGAAGAAAGAGAAGAAAAAAAAGAAGAACTAAAAGAACAGTATGCTGATGATGCATTCCAGCAGCCGACAGAAGAAGGTGGAATTTTTGCAGGTCAGTCTCCTTTTACTGGAGAAATGCTAAAAGAAATTCAGTATAAACATGCTGTCTCAGTTTCTATAGAAAATTCTCCTGCAGCAAGACCACAGAGCGGTTTGGAAAGTGCAGAAATTGTATATGAATTTATGTTGGAGGGCGGTATTACTCGGTTTTTAGCCTTTTTCTGGCCTAATGTTCCAGAAAAAGTAGGACCTATTAGAAGTGCCAGGCCATTTTTAATTGATGTTGCAAAAAGCTATGATTCTCTGTTTTTACATGCTGGTGCCAGTCCGGATGGATTTAAAAGATTATCAGATTCCGGTATACTTCATCTTGATCAAATATATCAGAGTCAGTATTTTTGGAGAAGCAGCAAAAGACTGGCCCCACATAATCTTTATTCTGGCAAAATTCCGCTTCAGGACTTTACTGCAGAATTAGATCAGATAGAATATCCAAATAGATTTAAATTTTTAACTGCTTCTATCATGTCAAATCCTCAGAAAGCGGAAGAAATTACAATTGACTACTGGGGGGATTATAGTGTGAATTACCGCTATGATGAAGAAGTTAATATATATCACAGATTTTTATATGATTTTGAGACACCACACAGGGTAGAAAGTGGACGTCAGTTAAGTGCTAAAAATATAATTGTTCAGTATACAGACACTGAAATAAAGGATGATGCAGGTAGGCTGGAAATGAATTTAAACAAAGGTGGGAAAGCTCTGTTTTTTAGAGATGGAATTGTGATTTCAGGAAGCTGGCAGAAAAATGGTGATTCC
>CAZLIW010000022.1:11059-13288 GCA_964559325.1 uncultured Halanaerobium sp.
GATTAGCTATTATGATAAAAATGGCAGTGAATTAGAAATGAATCCAGGTCAAACCTGGATTCAGGTGGTACCGGATGATACAGAAATCAAATATTAAACTGATCTGAAAGGAATGATTATAGATGGAAAAAGAGATAAAAGATGAACTTTTTAAAGCTGCTCTTGAAGTGCAGAAAAATGCATATGTTCCTTATTCTGATTTCCCCCTGGGGGCCGCTGTGCTGACAGAAAAGGGAGAAATATATACTGGAGCAAATATAGAAAATGCATCATTTGGACTTACCAATTGTGCTGAGAGATCTGCTATTTTTAATGCAGTTTCTCATGGGCAAAAAGATATTAAAGCACTTCTTCTAGTAAGTAGCACTGAAAAACCTGTCACCCCCTGTGGGGCATGTCGGCAGGTAATTAAAGAATTTGCAGATGATATTGAAGTTGTTATGATGACTAATAAAGGTAAAGAGATTACTATGACAAGCAGTGAACTGCTTCCTGGTGCTTTTGCTGAAGAAGATATGGAGGAAAATGATGAGTTATAAATCAGGATTTGTTACAGTAATCGGCCGTCCCAATGTTGGAAAGTCTACTTTAGTAAATAAATTAGTAGGGGAAAAAATAAATATAATATCACCAAGACCTCAGACAACAAGGAACAGTATTAAGGCTATTTATTCAGAAAATAATGGTCAGATAATATTTATAGATACTCCAGGTATTCATCAGCCGAGGAATAAGCTGGATAATTTTATGATAGATCAGGCTTATAAAAGTCTTGAAGGAATCGATGTAATAATATTTATTGTTGATGGCAGTACCTACTGGGGCAGAGGTGATCAGCAGATATTTAATCAAATCAAAAATTCTTCTAAACAAGTAATTTGTGTTATGAATAAAATTGATAAAATGAGTAAAAAAGATATATTAAAAAAACAGAAAGAATACAGTCAGAAAACTTCTCTGGATGTTATTCCAATTTCTGCTGTAGAAGAGCAAAATCTTGATTCTCTACTGTCTGAAATTTTTCTGCATCTGCCTGAAGGTCCGCAATACTATCCTGATGATATGATAACAGATCAGATTGAAAGATTTGTTTTTGCCGAAATAGTTCGAGAAAAGGTCTTTTATTTATGTAGAGAAGAGGTTCCCTATGGAGTTGCAGTTCTGGTAGAAGAGGTAAAAGAAAGAGATAATGAAGATTATTATATTAGAGCTAATATTTATGTGGAAAAGAAGTCACATAAAGGTATTATTATCGGCAAAAATGGTTCTATGCTAAAAAAAATCGGTAAAAATGCAAGAAAAGAAATAGAAGACCTCTTGCAGACAAAAGTTTATCTGGATTTATGGGTAAAAATTCTTAAAGATTGGAGAGAAAAAGAAAACCTCCTTAAAAGAATGGGATATAAGGGGTGATTAACTATTGAAACAAAAAATTTAATTAGACAGTTTCTTCCCAAAGGATACACAACTTTTGATGATTATTATAATGATAATTATGCTGCCGATGCTGCAGAATTTTTATCGAGACTGCCGGAAGAGATTCTAATGGAATTAGTGAAAGATCTTAATGATGAAATTTTAAGTCAGATAATTATATTTTTTGAAGAAGAACTGCAGAAAAAAATTGCTGAAAAGCTTTCGATATTAAAAACTGCTCAGGTTCTTTCAACAATGTATAGTGATGATGCTGCTGATTTTTTAAGTATTCTGTCAGTTGGAAAAGTAAAAGATGTATTAAAGCTGATGAAAGAAAATGATGCTCTTAAATTAAAAGAACTTCTGCATTATGATGATGAAAGTGCAGGAGGACGAATGACAACAGAGTTTATTGCTTTTTATGCTGATAATACCGCCCGATCTGTTTTGAATAAAATGAGAAAAATAATTACAGAGCCAGAAATGATTTATTATATATATGTAATTTCCAGAAAAAAAGAGCTGGTAGGTGTACTTTCGGTTAGACAGCTTTTAACTGCTCAGCCGGATACAAAGCTGCAGGATATTATGAATAAAAGAGCTATTAAAGTTAACATTTCAGCTGATCAGGAGGAAGCAGCACGCATTATTTCCAAATATGACCTACTGGCAGTTCCGGTGGTAAATGATCACAACCAGCTGCTGGGAATTATAACAGTTGATGATATTATTGATATCCTGGAAGAAGAAACAACAGAAGACCTTTTTAAAATGTCTGGAGCTACAAATGCATATGATATAAGAGGAAATTTT
>CAZLIW010000023.1:0-12953 GCA_964559325.1 uncultured Halanaerobium sp.
TGCATATCTGGCGGCAAAACTAATAGACGAAAAAATTAATGGAAATCAAAAAGTGCTTATTGTTACTTATATGAATTCTGCTGCAGCTAATTTTCGTAAAAAAATTGGAGATTTTTTGGCAGATAGAGGGCGACCGCGCAGCAGAGGATATACTGTTAAGACACTTCATTCGCTAGCCTTAGGAATTATTAAAGAAAAACCTGAAGCAAGGTTGATCAACAAAGAATTTGAACTGGTAGATGGAGGACAGAGATATTCACTTATTAGAAGAATATCCAGTATATGGGCAGGAAAAAATCGCGATCGACTGATGGATTTTTTTGATTTGGATCAGAATTATTACCGATTTAATGAATATGCTGATAAATGGCAGCAGAATGATTTTCCTGATTTTGTTTCTGCAATGATTTCATATTTTAAATTAAACTTAATTTCCAGTAGAGAATTAAAACAAATTACAGTTCAAACTAAGAATAAAAAATTTAAGCTTTTAAGCTGGTTGGCAGAAATATATGAAGAATATGCAGATAGACTGGCAGCAGATGGTCTGCTTGATTTTGATGACCTTGTACAGCACAGCCTTAAATTACTTAAAGAAGACAGTGAGTTTTGTCAGAGGACAGCAGAAGATTATAAATATATTTTTGAAGATGAAGCACAGGATTCCAATAAGGCACAGGAAGAGATGCTCTATCTCCTGGCAGGTAGTGAAAAAAATTTAATTAGAGTGGGGGACAGCAATCAGGCGATCACCGGGACATTTACCATGTCAGATCCAGAAATATTCAGATCGTTCTGCAGAAAAGATGATGTTTCTGTACAGAAATTAACAATGTCCGGCAGAAGCAGCAGAGATATTATTGGTCTGGCCAATTATCTTGTGCAATGGAGTACAGAAGAATTTGCCGACAAAAGTTTTTCTCCATTAGAAGAAAGATATATAAGACCTGTGCCAGAAGATGATCCAATGCCCAATCCAGTACCTGAAGGCTATAAAATAGGATCAAGATTATTTAAGACCTGGGAGATGGAGGCTAAATTTTTGGCCCGTAATGCTGCACGCATGGCAGAAAAAAATGACGGCAAAACTGTGGCAGTACTTATGCCGGCAGGATATCAGCTGGAAAAGATAGGCGCCGAGATAAATTCACTGGGTTTTGAATATCAGATTGCAGGCAGCAGCAGTGGGGAAAATTATTTTAGTGAAATAGAAGTTGCACTCAATTTTTTGACCTACCCACATCAAAAAGATAAATTAAAGATGCTATTTAGAGAAATTTTTTATAAAGATGAAGAGGAAAAATATTTATTTAGCAAAAATATAATTGATAGTACTGATGTTAGAAGTTTGATCTATCCTGATGCAGGTTTAAGCCATAATAATTTTTCCAAAGAGATCAGAAGAAATAAATTTTTTAATGACTTTTATAAAAATCTAAATAAAATACAGGGATGGCTGGAAGCAGCATCGGAAATTCCCCCAGATGAACTTCTTTTGTTTATTGCTGAAAGAATAAACCTGGAAGGGAAAAAAATTGCTGTAGTTCAAAATTTGGCACTGCAGTTCAGCCGCCTTTTGAATCAGAATCCTGCCTGGCGGCTTGATCAACTGCTGGGAGAAATGCCTTCTTTAAAAGATAGATTAAAGCACTTTATAGTAACTTTAAATGATCTGGATGGTTTTGAACCAGCAGCTGACAAAGTTACTCTTTCAACAATTCACAAAGCAAAAGGTATGGAGTGGGATACCGTATTTTTAGGTGCATTGACCTCAGATCAGTTTCAGCATACTGAAGAAGACTATTTCCGCAGTGAAAAATTTTACCTCAGCGAAGAAATTAAAAACCCGGAAGCAGCAGCAAAGGCTCAGCTGGAGGAAATACTGGAAGATAAGACCGAAAAAAATCCTGAAGTAAAAGCCAGACAGGAATTAATTGCTGAAAGACTCAGACTCATATATGTTGGTATAAGCAGAGCAAAAGAAAATCTTTATCTATCAGCTCATCAGAAACAGGGAAAAAAATGGGAAAAAGAAGCAGCTGCAGCATTTAATATTCTGGATGAATTTATAAATAATGCGGAAAAAAACTGGAGGAATAAAGATGTCTGATAATAAACTGCATGATTTATATTTTAGTCAGTCTGCTCTGGATATTTTTCAAAAATGCAGGAAAAGATTTCAGTATAGATATATTGATGGTCTTTACTGGCCTGCTAAATGGGGAATAGATGCAGAGATAGAAAAAGAGCTGGAAAAAGGAAGAAAATTTCATCTGCTGGCTGAAAGGTATTATTTAGATGGCAGTATACAGGATCAAATTGTTGAGGATCCAGAATTAAATGCCTGGTTAAAAAGACTGAAGAGTTTTCTGCCTTATTCTCAATATATTATTTCGTCTGAACAGGAACTTCGCTATCGACATAAAAAGTTTAAATTTTTGGCAAAATATGATTTACTTTATTACAATAAAGAAAAAAAGCTAATAGAACTATATGACTGGAAAACAGATAAAAAAAGCCTGCTGGAAAAAGAACTTGAAAATTCTACTCAGAGCAGATTTTATCTTTATCTGTTTAAAAAAGCAGGCCAGAAATATTATTCAGATAAATTTGATATTCAGAACAATCCGGATTTGATATTCTGGAATCCGCGTTTTCCTGAAGAAAAGAAAATTATTAATTACAGTGATGAAGATTTTTCTAAAGACAGCATTTATTTTGAAGATCTGGTTGGAAAAATTTTAATGGAAGACGAGTTTCCGATGACCGATAACTTCAATATATGCCGCTACTGTGAATATAGGCCGATCTGCCGGGGTAAACAAACCGAAAAAAGAGAAATCTTTGAAGAAGATTTAGATATGGATTTAAACTGGGAGGAGATAGAAGAATTAGAATTTTAATTTTGAGGTGTGATTATGAAACCTAAAGTTTCCAGTAATAAGGATCTTAAAAGAAAACAAATTGAAAGATATATTGGGGATAAAAAGATTGCTTCTCTTTTAATTAAGAGGGGCTGCAGCAGTTTGAGTGATGTAAAAAGTTATATTAATCCAGAATACTATAGTCCGACTGGCTGTGAAGAATTTCCAGATCTGATGAATGCAGCTCAATTTATAATTGACAGAATAGAGAAAAATAAAAAAATACTTATTTATGGAGATTATGATGTTGATGGCATTACTTCTACATCTATATTAAAAGGTGGACTGTCTTTTTTGACAGAAAATGTATATTATCATATCCCGGATAGATTTAAAGAAGGATATGGTTTAAATCGAGATGTGATAGAAGAATATAGTGACAGAGTAGATTTGATTATAAGCTGTGACTGTGGTATTACAAACCATAAAGAAGTAGAATTTGCCAGAAAAATGGGTTTGGAGATAGTTGTTACAGATCATCATGATCTACCGGAAAAACTTCCGAATGCGGATTATGTTCTTTCGCCGAGGCTGCTGTCAGAAAATCATAAGGCTTACTGGCTTCCTGGTGCGGGAATGGCATTTTTTCTGCTGAAAGCAATTTACAAAAAATTAGGACTGTCCGGTAAAGAACAGAAATATTATGATTTGCTGCTGCTTGCTATAATTGCAGATGTTGTTCCACTTGTCGGGGAAAACAGATATCTATATCAGATAGGTATTAAATATTTAAGAAATACGAATCGGATTGGTTTAAAAACACTTTATAAAGAGCTGAATATTTCTGCAGCAGATATAAATGAACAGGTGCTCGGATTTCAGCTTGGTCCTGTATTAAACTCACCCGGTAGAATGGATGATGCGTCTAAAGGATTGAAACTTCTGCTTACAGATAATAAAATAGAAGCCGCTGAATTTACCGCCGAATTAATAGATATAAATAGAAGAAGAAAAAAAATAACTTCAGAAATTGTTAAAGATTTGGAAAAAAATATATCAACTGAACAGAGAACTATGGTTAGCTATAATCCTGACTGGCACCAGGGGGTTATTGGTATAGCTGCAGGCAGAATAAGCGAAAACTATAATATTCCTGCTGTACTAATGACCAAAAATAGAACAGAAGATTTAATAACAGCCTCTGCCAGATCTGTAGAGGGTGTAAATATAAATGAAATAATAAAACAGTGTTCAGATCTGCTGGTTAAACATGGGGGACATGCAGCGGCTGCCGGATTTTCTCTAAAACCATCACAACTGGAGAAATTAAAAATTAGATTAAACCAGCTGCTGAATAGCAGTATGATAAATTTGAGCAGCAGCTATAATCCTGAAGCAGATATAGAACTTAAATTAGAAGAAATTGATGAAGAGTTTTACAGTAAATTGCGGATGATGGCTCCTTTTGGTGAAGCAAATCCGGAGCCTGTTTTTTCAGCTAAAGGACTGGATATAATTAGTTCGAGAATAATTGCCGAAAATCATAAAAAACTTGTTTTGAGTGATGGATCAAATCATTTCACTGCTCTGTGGTGGTGGGCAGAAGAAATTAAAATTAAGGAAGAATTAAAAGTTCTATATACACTGAACGAAAATATTTATAATGGCAGTAGAAATCTTCAGCTGGAAATTAAATCACTTGTTGGGGAGGAAGCTAAGAAGACAAAAAAGGAAAAATCAGCTGGTATAAAGCTGGAAGTAAGAGATTTTAGAAATAGAAATATTAAAGAAGCTGACGCAGGTAAAGAAGGAACCGCCTATTTTTTAGAAGGTGGAGCCGAAAAAAATATTTATCCACTCATTAACCGTTCTTACTATAAAAAAGCAAAATGTATATCATTTCTCAGTCTTCCCCCATCAGCCGATATTTTGACAGAAGCTGTCGTAATGACCGGGGCAGAATATATTGAAATTTATTCTGCTGCTGAAAATATTAAAAACATCAGGGAGTTCATAAAAAAACTATCTGCCATGATTAAATATGTTTTTGCGAATGAAAATAGAATTTTCTCTATTGAAAAAGCTGCATTATTTCTCTCTGAACAGGAAAATACAGTTCGAAGAGGAATAGATTATTTGACAGGCAGAGGTTTTATAGATTATGAATATCTTGATTATAATAATCTGGTAGTTTTCAAAAATGGAATAGAAAGACCTTCTAAAGCTAGAATTGCCTGGAAATATTTAAATAAACTGCTTGAGGAGAGCCGTGCCTTTCGCAGATATATTCTTAGTGCAGATAAAGAAGATATAAAAAAATTAATTATTAGCAAGCTGACTGAAGAAAGGAAATAAATAATGAAAAACAAAATAACTATTGATGAAATATATGCTGCTAAATTTATAAGGAGAAAAAACAGATTTGTAATAGAAGCAAAGCTGACTGAAGATACTTCTTATCACAATAAAGGAAATATAGTTGAGGCCCACCTTCCAGATCCAGGCAGGTTAAAAGAACTTTTAATCAAAGGTGCTCAAGTATATCTTTTACCTGCGGCTGCTGAAGGAAGAAAAACTGATTATACAGCTCAGTTTATAAAGTCATCAACAAATAATTATGTTTCATTAAATTCCACACTTCCCAATAAGATTGTGGAAAAAGGACTCAAGAATAAATACTTTTCACCATTTAAAGACTGGTCATATGCTGCAAAAGAGTTTAAATATCATAATTCACGCTGGGATTTTCTTTTAGAGAATGATAAAGAAGAATTATACCTTGAAGTAAAAAGTGTAACTCTGGCAAGAGGAACAAGAGGATTTTTTCCGGATGCAGTCAGCAGAAGAGCAAAAAAACATATAACTGAGCTTATTAAAATATCTCAGAAAAAAAACAAAAAAGCCGGGCTTTTATTTATTGCACAGCGCAATGATGTCGAAAGTGTTGAGGGAGCAGTTGATATAGATCCTGAATTTGCCGAAGTATTGGAAAAGGCAGAAAAAAAAGGGGTAATTATTTCTGCCTATAAATTAAATATTTTTCTCAACAGAGTTGAACTGGCAGAAGAAATACCTGTACTTATATAAGATAAATTAAATATAAGCATTTTTTATCAAAAAAAAGGTAACGGGAAAACCTGTTAAATCTTATTTTTGATTTTTGAGAGAGCTTAACTATAAGATATTATTAAGATTAAGCTCAGCTGAAAGGAGAGTTAACATTGAAAATAAATATATATGAGCTGATTACCGGAGCAAAAAAAGCTGAGGGACTTACAGTAATAATAGATGTTTTTAGAGCATTTACTACAGCCTGTTACCTTTTTGCAAATGGTGCTGAAAATGTTTATACTGTCAGTAGAATAGAAACAGCTCTAAAATTAAAAAGTGAATTAGAAAGGCCTGTTTTAGTTGGAGAAAGAGATGGAAAGAAAATCAAAGGATTTGATTTTGGTAATTCTCCTTATTTAATTGATCAGCATGATTTTAGTAAAAAAGAAATTGTTCAGACGACAAGTTCAGGTACCAAAGGGATTATCAATGCTGAAAATGCAGAACTGATAATAACAGGCAGTTTTGTTAATTCAGCTGCAGTGGCTCAATATATTAAAAATATTTCACCAGATGAGGTATCACTTGTTGCAATGGGAATTGGTGGAAAGAAAAGTGCTGAAGAAGATATTTTCTGTGCAGAACATTTGAAAAATTTGCTGCTTAAAAATAAATTAATAAAAAGAGAAGAATTGATCGGGCGGCTGAAGAAAAGCACTGGTAAAAGATTTTTTGCAGCTGAAACACAGGCTGATATGCCAGAAGAAGATTTTTATTATTCACTGGATTTCGATAAATTTAACTTTGTTTTAAAAGCTAAAAAAAAGGCTGAAGATATTTTTGAACTAACAAAGATATCTCTTTGAAAGGAGAAAATTGATGAAAAAAATACTGATAATTACAGTTATTGTAATGGCTGTGCTGCTGACAGCAGCTGTAAGCAATCCTTCTAAAGAAGAGTTTATTAACTGGGGTGTAAAAGAGATACAATCTGAAGCAGAAAGTGAAATAGAAAGAATTTTTGGTGGAGCATTTGCTGAACCTATGTTAGAAATGCAGACAGATGTAGAAAATAATATTTTTTACAGTATATTTATTTTAAAAAAATCTGATCGTCAAATTAAATATCTTGGTATTTTTAATAACTTTTATCAGCTTGATAAATAATTTTATTAGTAGAAATAATTTCAATTTACAGATGGAGGTATTTATTTATGGAAGATTACCTTATAAGAGCAATTACTACAAATAAAGAAATTAGAGCTCTGGCAGTAAAATCTACAGATACAGTTTCGGCTGCACAGATACTGCATAATACAACACCTGTAGCAACAGCTGCTCTGGGAAGAGTAATTACAGCAGCAGTTCTGGTTGGTTCGATGGTTAAATCTGGTGATGAAATTTCCATAAAAGTAGAAGGTGATGGCCCGGCTGGAAATATTGCTGCAGAAGCAAATCAGTATGGAGAGGTTAGAGGATATATTTCTAATCCTGATCTGGAATTTTATAGAACACCTGAAGGAAAATTGAATGTTGCAAAAGCAGTTGGCAATGGCCAGCTCTCTGTAACAAAAAAAATGAAACTGAAAGAACCATATACTGGCAGTGTGCCACTTGTTTCTGGTGAAATTGGGGAGGATTTAAGTTATTATTTTACAGCATCTGAACAGATACCATCAGCTGTTGGACTGGGAGTGCTTGTCGAAAAAGACTTAACTGTTAGGGCGGCAGGAGGATTTATAGTCCAGCTTATGCCTGATGCATCTGAGGAAACAGTGGATATGCTGGAAAAAAATATAGAACAAATTAGTTCTGTCAGCAGACTAATAGAGTCAGGATTAAAGCCAGAAGAGCTGCTGGAGAAAATATTGGATGGGTTTGATTTTAGAGTAATGGCCAGTAAAAAAGTTGAATTTAAATGCAGCTGTAGCCGGGATGGAATCTATAATTTGATTTCAGGTCTGGGAGAAGAAGAATTAAAAGAAGCCCTTGCAGAGCAGGGAAAAGTAGAGGTAAAATGTCATTTCTGCAGCAGCATATACAGCTTTTCCAGAGAAGAAATAGAAGAGCTATTAAAGGAAACAGCAGAGGGAGATTAATTTCTTCTGCTGTATTTTTTTAATCTGGCTGCAAGTGGGGACGGAATAATTGCTTTTATGTGGATATTATCCTGCTCATATTCTTCTTTTTTAACCTGACCGCTGTTGTGTATTTTTTCGACCCAGCCAGCAGCTGAATATGGTAGGTCAATTTCCAGCTCAACCATTTCATTTTTTATTATCCTATTCAATAAATTAATTAAATTATCTTTTCTCTGGGAAGTTCGGGCAGAAACAAAGACTGAATCTGGATAAATCAATTCAAGATTTTTAAGTCTGTTTTCAGAGATCAAATCTATTTTGTTAAATACTTTAATGATTTCAGTATTATCGATAACCTGCAGATTCCGCAGTTCATCCTGTACAACTTTAATATGTCTTTCCATATCTTCATGAGATGCATCGATTACATGCAGTAAAATATCTGCTTCTTTAATTTCTTCCAGGGTAGCTCTAAAAGATGCCACAAGCTGATGGGGGAGTTTATCGATAAAACCAACAGTATCACTTAAAATTATTTGTCTGCCCACCGGTAAAGTTATTTTTCTCATTGTAGAATCAAGTGTTGCAAAAAGTTGATCTGCAACAAAATTATCCGCATTAGTTAAAAGATTCATCAGTGTCGACTTGCCGGTATTTGTATATCCAATCAGAGAGATAAGGGGGTCAGTTCTATTTGATCTCTGCAGATTTCGTGTTCCTTTTATTTCCTTTAAATTTTCTTTCAATTGGTAGATTCGTTTTTGGATACGTCTTCTATCTACTTCCAGTTTTGTTTCTCCAGGGCCTCTTGTGCCAATTCCCCCGGCCAGTCTTGACATCTCTATACCTTTGCCTCTCAGGCGCGGTAATCTGTATTCAAGCTGAGCAAGCTCCACCTGTATTTTACTTTCCCTGCTGTGAGCATGTCTGGCAAAGATATCAAGTATAATCTGGGCTCTGTCTATAACTTTAACCTCAATTTTTTCTTCGAGATTTCTCTGCTGTACAGGAGTTAGTTCACTATCAAAAACAACCAGATTTGCAGATAATGTGCTGACAGCATTTTTAATTTCATTTACTTTGCCTGTACCAATATAAAAAGCAGGATCTATTTTCCTATCGTGATATGTCATTTTCAAAATAGTTTCAGCACCAGCAGTATAAACAAGCTGTTCAAGTTCATTTAAATCACTTTTATTTAATCCCACGAGTACAGCCTTTTCTTTAAGCTGATTAAGATTATACATATTATCCTGATTTGAGAATTCAAAATTATTATTAATAAATATTACCTCCCTTTTAGACATTAAACCTATTTCTTCAGCAGATTTTTGTCTGCAGTTTTAAACTCTGTAAATATATTATAGCATTTTTGCTGACAGGTTAAAATATATCCAGAGGTAAATTAACTATAATTTTTTCAGCAACAAAAACATAAATTATATATTTTTCAATTATAGCAGAAATCTTCTGTAGAACTTACTTGACAGAGAAATAATTTTACGTTAAAATCATTCGTGAAGATATTCACAAAAACAGGGGTGGTAATAATGAAAAAAGTTTCTATTTGTGTAGGAAGCAGCTGTCACTTGAAGGGAGCTGCAGAAGTTGTTGACATTTTTAAAAATTTATATAAAAAATTAGATTTAGATGATAAAGTGGAGCTCAGTGCAAGTTTTTGTCAGGGGAATTGTACAAATGGGGTTAATGTAGTTATTGATGGTGAAATCATTCCAGAGGTTGGCCCTCAAAATGCTGAAAAAATATTCAGGGAAAAGATAAGTGAGTGTTTATGATGGCAGAGCCGTTAATAGTTCATCCAGCCAGCTGTAAAGACTGTCATAAATGTCTCAGAGAATGTAGTGTTGGTGCAATTGGGTTTAAAGATAATCAGGTCTGGATTATAGAAGATAAATGTATTTATTGTGGTAATTGTATTAAAACCTGTCCACAGGGGGCAAAGGAAGCATTATTCGAAAAAAAGAAGGTAGAGTCTTTTCTTCAATCTGATAGCTTTATGATTGCCTCACTTGCTCCTTCATTTGCAGCTGCTTTTCCTGAGTTAAAAAGTGGTCAGATTATTACAGCTCTAAAAAGTCTTGGCTTTCAGTATGTTGCAGAAACTGCTGAAGCTGCAAAAAAGGTTGCAGCAATGTTTAATTATCATGCTCATAATATGAACAGATCTTTAATTACTTCCTGCTGTCCTTCTGTTGTTAATTTAATCGAAAAACATTATCCGGAATTACTTCCACAGCTTGCCCCTGTCTTATCGCCAATGATGTTACAGGCCAGAGAATTAAAAATAAAATATAAAAAAGCAAGAGTTATTTTTATAGGGCCATGTTTATCGAAGATTGAAGAGATGAACCGGGTCGAAGATAGATTACTAAGACCTGATATTGTGATTAACTTTAAGCAGCTGAGAGTTTTATTTGAGGAAAATGATATTTTTCCAGAAAACTTTGAGGAATCTGAGCCAGATCTTGTAGCTGGCCCGGAAATTGCAGATTATCCACTTTCAGGTGGAGCAGTAAAGGCAGTAGGCTTAAATGCGGAAGAAATTGATAATAATACAACATCAGTTCACATAAGTGGCATTGATAATATTATTGAAGTACTGGAAGATATAAAAAAAGATAAATTGAATACAGATATTGTAGAGCTGCTTGCCTGTGAGGGAGGATGTATATCCGGGCCAGCAATAGAAAATGATCTCAGCATACCGGCAAAAGAAATATTAGTTAACAATTATTTGCAAAAGTCCCGAAGTTATGATCCGGAGAAAAACAAAAATTCTGTCAGCGAAAAGATTGATTTAAACCGTGTTCATAAAAATAAGAAAATAATTTTTGAAGAACCACCAGAAGAGGCAATTAGAGAGATACTTGTTTCAATAGGTAAATATTCTAAAGAAGATGAGAAAAATTGTGGTGGCTGCGGCTATTCTACCTGTAGAGAAAAAGCAGCAGCAGTTTATCATGGATTTGCGGAAAAGAAGATGTGTATACCATATATGAAATCAAGAGCAGAATCACTTTCCCAAATTATAGTTGAGTCATCTCATAATGCGATAATAGTAGTCAATGAAAAAATGGAAATTCAGGAATTTAATCCGGTAGCAAATAAATTATTTAATAAAAACAATAGAAATATAGAAACTTTAAAATTGGGAAAAATTATAGATAGTTCTATTTTCAAAAAAGCCTGGTTCAATAAGCAGACTATTGTACACCACAAATACTCTTATTTCAACGAAAGTATTGTTGTTGATCAGACAATATTTCCTCTCCCGGAACACAAAGTTGTAATCGGCATATTGACAGATATAACTGAACAGGAAAAACAGAGAGAAGAAGTACAGGAGATGAAAAAACTTGCTGTAGAAAAAACAAATACTGTAATAAATAAACAGATGCATATAGTACAGGAAATTGCAGGTTTATTAGGAGAAACAACTGTAGAAACAAAAACAGCTCTTTCAGAACTATCAGATTTACTTCAGGTAGGTGAATAAATTTGGATATAGTATTTGAAGAGTTTTATCAATCTGTACCTAAATACGGTGAAGAAGTATGTGGTGACAATGTTGAAATAATTAAGAAAAACAATAAAACAATTATTGTTCTTTCTGATGGACTGGGAAGTGGTATTAAAGCCAATATATTATCAACTCTAACCTCAAAAATAGCATCTGGCTTACTTGAAAAAGAGCTTCCACTTAAAGAAATACTTTCTACTATTTTAGCTGCTCTGCCTGTATGTGAGGTGAGAGGAATTGCATATGCCACTCTGGCTTTTATGGTAATTGACAGTAATAAAGATGCTAAATTGATAGAAATAGATACTCCAGCAGCTTTTTTATATAGAAATGGAAAAATAAAAAAACTTAATTATAAAGAATATGTACTTGAAGAAAAAAATATTAGAGAAAGTAGTTTTCACTTTAACAAAGAAGATAAGCTATTTTTAGTAAGTGATGGAGTAATACATGCAGGTTTGGGTGGACTTTTGAGTTTTGGTTTGGGCTGGGATGGAACAGCAGAACAAATTACTCGAGTAATTAATTATAATGATTTTGATCTAAAAGAAATTATTGAAAAGCTGGTAAAGATTTTTATGGCTTTTTATGAAGGTAAGCCAGGTGATGATTTTACAATAATAGGTATGAGATACAGAGAAAAAAGAAAACTCACTATCTGGTCAGGGCCACCTCTAAAAAAACAGGATGACAGCCGTATTGTAAAAAAATTAGTTAAATCAGACAGCAAAAAAGTCATTAGTGGTGGAACAACAGCTCAAATTGCAGCCAGAGAGTTGAATAAAGAGTTAAAAACCAGCCTGAAATATGAGGATAAAAGTGTACCGCCGATAAGTGAAATGGAAGGTATTGATTTACTGACAGAAGGTCTTTTAACATTAAACAAAGTACTTGACAAATTAAAAGCCTACAAACCAGGTCAGCTGATTGCTAAAAAGGAAGATGGTGCATCAAAATTATTAAAACTTTTATTAGAAAGTGATGAAATAACATTTCTTGTTGGTAGAGCAGTAAATGAATCACATCAGAGCCTTAACCTTCCACTTGAGCTTGGAATAAGAAGCCAGATAATAAGTCTGATAGCAACTTATTTAAAAAAGCTAAAAAAAGAGATCTATATAGAATGGTATTAAAAAAACTTGATTTGCCATATTTATAATATATTACAACTAAAAATATATTTTAAGGAGGTCTTTAATTGAGTAAAAAAATACTGGAAATATGTATAGGAACCCCCTGTTATCTGATGGGGGCCTCAGATTTAATAGAATATTATAATAACCTGGAAAGTGAAATAAAGGATAAAATTGAACTGAGGACATCACATTGCTTAGATGATAAATGTGAAAAAGGACCTGTAATAAAATTTGATAAAAAATTATATTTTGATGTTACCCCTGAGAGATTAAATAAGAT